>NZ_JBFUAP010000022.1:0-86764 GCF_056406215.1 Mucilaginibacter sp. P1_D10
ATATTTCTGTCCGTCGGACCGAGAATTTGCCGCCGGCTTCTTTCAGATTCCTCCTCACGAAGGACACCCTTGCCTTAAGCTAACGCTTCCCACTACCAAGGCGCGCTCGGGACTTGCACCCTATAGTTTGCGCCCATGCCGGGCACACAACCAAAAAAAGCCGGAAGTTCCCTCCCGGCTTTCAAATAAAAATAAGCTAATCCTTAGATGTACCTGTTCACCAATTTCCTAAATTTTCCTGCCTGCCACTTTTTGCAGCTGGCTCGCCGTTGGTAGCGGCGAAGTTGTGATGAGGTCGGTTAAGCTGAGCAGGCCGTTTTCATAACCCGCCCGGTCAGGCCTCAACGCCTGGCATTGCGAAAGATACATCGCTACAAATCCTTAAACCAATCGCTTTTACGCGGAAATATAAAACAACGCAATTACATTAGTGGTGACACGATATTGACACCATGATTAAATTTGGAATTACCTGATTATAAGGAATGTAGCAGCGTTCACGGTGTTCACACGGCGCTGCGTGAACACTTTACAGGCTATTTGGCTGTTTGCCGGCCGTGTACAAAAACAAAAAGAGGTCGTATCAAAATCAACTTGCCCGGTTAGCAATTGTGATTTGATACAACCTCTTCAAATAAAAGATGATAATCCTTAGATATACCTGTTAACCAAGTTCTCCAGGTACTCCTGCCTGCCACTTTTGGCAGCTGGTTCGCCGTTAGTGGCGGCGTAGTTGCGCAGGTCGGTTAAAGACAAGGTGCCGTTTTCGTAATCTTTGCCGGCGCCGCTGTCGAAAGAGGCGTAACGGTCGGTACGTACCTTTTTGTAGTCGGATTTTTGGAGGATGTTATCAGCAATGACAAGTGCGCGTGCAAACACGTCCATACCGCCAACATGTGCGTAGAACAGGTCCGCAGGGTCGGTAGAGTTACGGCGTATCTTAGCATCGAAGTTGATACCACCGCCTGCGAAACCACCGGCTTCCAGGATGATCAGCATGTACTCAGCAACCTCATTGACATCGTTCGGGAACTGGTCGGTATCCCAACCGTTCTGCGTATCGCCACGGTTGGCATCTATCGAACCCAGCAGGCCGCTATCCGCAGCTACCTGCAACTCGTGCTGGAAGGTATGGCCCGCCAAAGTAGCGTGGTTTACTTCCAGGTTCAGCTTAAAGTCGCCAAGCAAATCGTATTTCTGCAAAAAGCCAAACACGGTTGCCGCATCGAAATCGTACTGGTGCTTGGTTGGCTCGCATGGCTTAGGCTCTATGAAGAAAGTACCGGTAAAGCCCTGCGCACGGGCATAATCTTTAGCCGTATGCAGGAATTTGGCCAGGTGTTCCTGCTCGCGTTTCATATCGGTGTTCAGCAGGCTCATGTAGCCTTCGCGGCCGCCCCAGAACACGTAGTTCTCGCCGCCCAGGGCAATGGTTGCATCGATAGCGCCTTTAACCTGTGCGCCGGCATGCGCCAAAACGTGGAAATCGGGGTTGGTAGATGCGCCGTTCATATAGCGCGAGTGGCTGAATACGTTGGCAGTTCCCCAAAGCAATTTAACGCCGCTGGCGGCTTGTTTTTGCTTAGCGTATTCTACCAGTGCCTGCAGGCGTTTCTCGTTGTCGGCAACATCGTTGGTATAATCAACCACGTCGATATCGTGGAAACAGTAGTAAGGCAAATTCATCTTGGTGATGAACTCGAACGCAGCATCCATTTTATCCTTGGCTCGCTCTACGGCATCGGCCTTGGCATCCCATGGGAAAATGTGCGTTGCGCCGCCAAACGGATCGGCGCCGCTGCCGTTGAATGAGTGCCAGTAAGAGCAGGCAAAGCGCAGGTGGTCCTTCATGGTTTTGCCGGCCACTACCCTATCCGCATCGTACCAGCGGAAAGCCAGCGGGTTATCAGATTCCGGGCCCTCGTACTTTATCTGGCCTAACCCTTTAAAAAATTCTTTTTCTCCGGTTACAATTGACATAGCTTATGATTTTATATTTTATTGGTTTGATGATATACTTGCTAAATGCTGGCCAAGGATGCCCCTCCAGCTTTGATAAACTTCCTCGAAAGCGGCGTTTACCGGTTCGATGCGTTGGATAGGCTTTGCGTTGCTGAAGGCTTCCTCGGGCGAGAATATCTCCGCCCCGATGCCTGCGCCAAGGGCCGCCCCTATGCTGCCGTCGTTATTATAAAGCTCTACCGGTACGCCTGTAGCATCCACAAAGTTCTGGGCGAACAGGCCGCTCAGGAACAGGTTGCTTTTGCCCGCCCGTATAACGGTAGGGTTCATGCCGTTCTCGCGCATGATATCAAGCCCGTATCTGAACGCGCAGGCAATACCCTCCTGCGCCGCGCGGAAGATATGGGCGGGCGTATGTAAATTAAGGTCGATACCGTGCAGGTGCGCCCCTACCTGTTTGTTACTCAGCATGCGCTCGGCACCGTTGCCGAATGGCATAATGCGCAGGCCGCCGCTGCCTAAAGGCGCGTTTTCAGCCTCCTGGTTTATCGCCTGGTAGCTTAGGGTTGGCGCTACAGCGCTACGTATCCAGCGGTACAAGCTACCAGTGCCGTTGATGCAGAGCAGCACGCCGAGGCGTTTGCTATCGCTTGCATAGTTCACGTGGGCAAAGGTGTTCACGCGCGATTGCGGGTCGTAGGCTAGTTGGTCGCTCACGCCGTAGATAACACCCGATGTACCTGCCGTTGCGGCCACTTCGCCCGGTTTCAATACGTTTAAAGAGAGGGCGTTGTTGGGCTGATCGCCCGCTTTATAGGTTACCGGCACGCCGGGATTCAAGTGCAATGCTTCTGCTACGTTTGCACTTACCCGGCCATGGGCCGAGAACACAGGCTTTACTGTCGGGAACAGGCTATCGCTGAAGCCAAAATATTCGATGATATCCTTAGAAAGTCCGTTGAACTGGAAATCGAAGAAAATACCTTCGGACAGTGCCGAAGCCGAGGTGGTGATCTCGCCCGTCAGCTTCATGGCGATGTAGTCGCCGGGCAGCATGATCTTATCTATCCGACTGTATATTTCCGGCTCGTTTTGCTTTACCCAGGCCAGCTTAGAGGCGGTGAAATTGCCCGGAGAATTGAGCATATGCGATAAGCAGGCCTCGTGGCCGATATCTTGGAAAGCTTTATCGCCGATGGCTACAGCGCGGCTATCGCACCAAATAATGCTGTTGCGCAGCACGTTCTGGTCCTTATCTACCAATACCAGCCCATGCATCTGGTAGGCTATGCCTATCGCGGCGATATCCTTTGGATTGTAGCCCCCTTTTTGGTGGCAGATGGCAATAGCACGCTGGGTTTGCTCCCACCACTCGGCAGGAGATTGCTCGGCCCAGCCGGTTTGGAGCGAAATAATTGGGGCTTCCTGCTCGGGATAATGCGCCGATGCAAGCATTTGCTGTGTATCCACGTCAACAATACTCACCTTAACCGACGAGGTTCCCAAATCGATACCTAACAATAGCATAAATAGTAGCTGTTTTTGGTTATAATTGTAAAAACGAAATTAAGTTAAATTCTGCTAATTGCAATCGATTGTTTAATTTATTTCACAATTTTATTATCCACTATGAAATCAAGGAAAAGGACTACTATTTACGATATCGCCGAGAAGCTAAACCTCAACCCTTCATCCGTATCGCGGGCACTCAATAATAGTAGTTCAGTTAACGATGCTACCAAGAAACTCATCCTTAAAACGGCCAAAGAGCTTAACTATACCCGCAATACCCTGGCATCCAACCTGCGCAAGGGCCACTCTA
The DNA here is from genome assembly GCF_056406215.1 of Mucilaginibacter sp. P1_D10. NCBI lineage: Bacteria > Pseudomonadati > Bacteroidota > Sphingobacteriia > Sphingobacteriales > Sphingobacteriaceae > Mucilaginibacter > Mucilaginibacter sp. P1_D10. The sequence continues at coordinate 3,785 of NZ_JBFUAP010000022.1, forward strand.
AAACCATCGGGGTGGTGGTGCCACGCATCAACCAGAATTTTTTCTCAAACGTGATAGCCGGCATAGAGGAAGCCACTTATAAGCAAGGGTATAACCTCATCATCTGCCAAAGTAACGAGTTGTACGAGAAAGAGGTGCAGTGCGTAAACACGCTGATAAACCAGCATGTAGATTGCATCGTTATATCCATCTCCGTGGAGACTACAGATCATAAGCACTTGCAAAACATCATCGACCATAATATCCAGCTCATCCAGTTCGACCGTGTGGCCGATGAACTGGAGACCCTGAAAGTAACCAACGACAACGAGCAATCGTCCTATGAGGCGGTGGACCATATGATAAAACAGGGCTACAACCGTATTGCCTTGCTGGAAGGCCCGCAGAAGCTCAACATCTTCAAACAGCGCAAAAACGGCTACCTGCGCGCCCTGGCGGAAAACGGCCTGCCCGTACTAGACGAACTGATGATACAAAACGCATGGACCAAAGAGCTCAGCGCCACCGCCACCCGCGACTTACTGAGCCTGCCCCACCCCCCGGATGCCATCTTCGCCTCCACGTCGGACTTCTCGGCCCTTGGCGTGTTGGAAGTAGCCACCGCCATGAACATCAAAGTGCCTGCCGAGTTGGGCGTATGCGGTTATTCTAACGAAGCCTTTACCGAGATAACCAGCCCATCCATCACCACTATAGACCAGTTTAGCCTTTACATGGGCAAAACGGTAGCGAACTTGTACTTCCAGGAAATGGAGAATACGGATACCGTGGTGGTGCCGAAAGTTATCAGCATCAAGCCTAAACTGATCATACGTTCTTCGACGCAGAAGGGGTAACGCAAGCCGTCATCCTGCCTTTTCTACTTGCCTAAAACTCCTAAAATTTGCTAAAATGCATTAAAAAAGGGGAGCTTTTTCCGGGTTTTTTCGGTGTTTTTTCTGTGCTTTTCTTTGGTTTTTGCGAGAATTCAAAGGCCAAATTTGCATCGCATGGCAAGTTACGCCTGTCAGCATTCCCCGATTTCGACGAAACGGTGTAAATTATAATTTATTTTAGCAATCGATTGCATTAATAAAATAAATATTTCACATTTGTATTAGTATTTGATTTATACGCTAATAGCTATTCTTGTGAGATTGGATAGTTGATTAATAGAGGCTGTATCATACCCATGGCACAGCCTCTTTCTTTTCCCGGCTCGCCGCCGGGCTCGGGTACGCAGCAATCTTGTTAAAAAAAAAACGATCAGCGTTTGCACGCTGACCGTCTCCTACTATATATAATATACAAAACTTTATTACCTCAAAGAATTGATGTAGCCTGCAATCTTGTATGCTTCATCTTTTGTTACTTGCGGCATCGGCGGCATCTCGGTTGAGTAGCCCGGCCAGTGCTGCGGCTGTGGGTTATGTATCAGTGAGTATATCGTTGCGGCAGAATACTTGCGTTTGGCAATTTCCACAAATGGCGGGCCTATTTGCCTTTTGGTTGGGTTATGGCAGGATAAGCAGGTGTTCTTGGTAAGCAAGCCTTCCACCTCTTTATAGGTAGGTGCTTTGGCACTGGTGGTTTTTAATGTTACCGGAGTGCCTTTTACAGGCGTTGTTGCCTTTTTAGTTGTTGGTGCAGTAACGGGTGCTAATGCAGAATTTTTGGTACTCACATCGCTCATCGATAACTTATCGCCGTCAGGTATCTGGTTGAGGGTGTAGTAAGCTACGGGGTGTACCAGCGAGTAGAAACCTGTTGCCGACCTGATGCCATCCAGCGTGAGGGTGTGGATATAGTACTGGCGCAGGTTCTGTACGATGATGCGTGCTTTTAAGCCGTCAGCAGAAACCTTTACGCCTGATATTTTCAGTTTTTCGGTATTTACCGGCGGCGAACCATAAACCGGGTGGTATTTATAAATGAAGCTTTCGGCATTGTACGATGCCAGGTCCTCGGCCGATTTACGATCCACAGGCGAGGTAAACTCTACCTCGAAACCATCGGGCATTGCCCTTACGGCTTTCATCTCGAAAGGTGTTTTGTTGTTGTACACCAATCGCTCCAGCCCCTCGTTGGCATCGCCTGCCGAGCCCCAGCCACGGTTGGTTTCGCCTACGAACAGCGAACCGTCAGTGCCCCATTCCAACCTTAACACGCCCGAGCGGAAGCCCTTGCGGAACAGGAATGCAGCGCCTTGCTCCTGCCCTTTTACGGTCTCGAGGAATATACGCGAGATGATGCTCATCCCCTGGTCGCCTGCCAAAATCTGGCCGGCAAAAGGGCCGAATGTACCTGCAGGTATCTTCACCGGCTCCGATGAGGAAATACCCAAAATACCATATGGCAGCCAAACCGAAGGCAACTTCAGCTCCGGGAACACCTTTTTCATATCGAACAGGGTCTTGAATTGTTCGTTCACCCGGTTCTCCGGCTTGATGTAGTGGCCCTGGGCATCCCTTAAACGGCGTTCGTCTATCTGCGAATAAAAGAAATCTGATTGGAGCTTGACCGGCGAGTTTGGCAGGCTGGTCCACCTTAAGCTGGCGGGGTGGCCCATAAAATCGCCTTTGTTTATTTTCCATAAACCGCCCGAGCCTACCCAGTCGCCCTGGTTCTCGGTATAATATAAAGTACTGTCGATAGCACCGATACCCGCAGGCGAGCGGAAACCCGCCGCCCATGGCGTCATTTTTCCGCCTTCGGTTATGTTCATGGCCCAACCACGCATCGGCACGCGGCTCTCTGCACGCCACCATTCCTCATCGCCGAAGGCTACGTTTGCGGTAACCATAAAGGTACCATCCTTCATAATCTTTGGGCCAAAGCTGTACTCGTGGTAGTGCCCGCTCAAAGGCCAGGCATAAACGGTTTCGTACACATCGGCTTTGCCGTCCTGGTCTTTGTCTACCAGTTTTGTCAGTTCGCCGCGCTGTGCTACGTATAGTGCGCCGTTTTTATAGGCTATGCCCAATATCTCGTGCAGGCCGTAGGCAAACCTGCGCCAGTAAGGTTTTGCACTGGTAGGGTTCTCTACCACGTACACCTCTCCCCTGCGGGTGCTTAGGGCCAAATCGCCATTGGGCAGGGTAACCAAACCGCCTACTTCCAATATCGGGCCCTCGGGTACGCGTACTTTACTAATCTTGAAAAAATCTTCTTCTTTGGGCGTTTCCTGGGCAAATGCCGTTGTTATGCTTAAGCTTATTGCCAGTGCCAGTATCGTTTTAAATGTATATTTCATTGCAAAAAGGCTTAAAATAAGATGGTGTAATTCAACTTGTTGCCAATGGCTACTATCAGTTCTTTCTTGCCGTCGGCATCCCTAATTACAGGTTTTGCACTGCCATCGGCAAGCTGTATATAGTAGGCCTTATCGCCCACCAGGTACAGACCGTTGCCAAGGTCTTCGACATTGCTATCCTTAGCCAGCAGGAAGTAAAGGCCCTCTGCGGGATTCTCCAGGGTAATCGCCCTGCTGATACCCTTGCCGTCTGCCATCACCTTCACATCATCGGTAACCAGGTTGCCGTAGATGCGGTATTTGAATGCCGGCCTTTCCTGGCTATCCAACACGTAGCCCTTGGTAAAAAAGCCCGTACCGGCGGTATCAGCCACCCATTTATCTTGCGCGTTTGCCAGTTTGGCTATCGCCAACACGGGTTTTGCGGTAAAATGCGTAACGCTGCCCAAAGCAAGCGATGTGCCATTGCCGCGGCCATCAAACATTGGGGTAGCATCTATGAAATCGCCGTGCCAGCCCTGCAGCAGGGTGCCATTGTCTAAATCGTAGCTGTAAGCGGTGTTCTCCGGCCCGCCTACCGATATCGCGTGTACAGAACGTACGTTGCCGATATCTACAAAGCTACGGAGCATGTTGTTGCTCGTTGCATGGATGTATATAGGGTCGGGGTTGTCGTCCTGGCGAGCCTTAGGGATTTCTGTCAACGGGGTGATAGAGATATTGCGGAAAGCTACAGCGCCGTGGTCGCCCTGGATACGTAGCGGACCGTTTGCCCTTTCGGCACCGGCAGCGCCACGGGTTGCGCCAAACAACTCTACGTTTTCGTGTATTGCCACACCGTTCAGCACAATGCTGATGATTTTTGCGTTAGCCGTCTTTTTCCCTGCGCCATCGAATTTTGGCGCCTGGAAGATAATTTTGATATGCTGCCATAAACCGGGTGCTTTGCTGGCGTTCTGGCGTGGGGCAACGCCGCCGTAGCCTTTATCGGCTTCGGGTTTGCTATCGTCCCAACGCTGGTAAATACCGCCGTTGTTATGCGAAGTGGCATTCCTTATGCCCCAGGCATCATCAATCTGTATTTCGTAGTTGCCCTGCAGGTAAATGCCCGAGTTTGCGCCTTTAGCGGTAAGATAATCCAGCTCTACGGTTACATCGCCATATTCTTTGATGGTGTAGAGGTCGGCACCGGCTTTTTTGGCGTTAGATTGGTTTACCAGGATGCCATCGCCCTTTGCAGTCTTTATCACGTTTTCGGCGTTCAGATCGGCAAACGCGTTGCCTGCCACGCTCCAGGAGCCCGCCGGATTTTTAAAAGCAGATAAATCTTTAAGATCGATCTGCTGGCCTGCGCACAGCAACGTGCCGCAAAACCAGAACGTAGCCGCAAGGCCCGCCTTCGAGAAGTTAAGGTTCATGTATATTTATTAAATTGTTGTTTCGTTTTTTCGCCTGCCGGGATAGATACCGTGCGGCGCTGGTAACAGTGCGAAGATATAAATACTACCCGAAAATATAAGGTTCGGGTAGTATTATTTTAACTTTGCTAAAACGATTTTAAAGGTGTAAACTATATTGCTATAAATCTACTATCAAAAGGGTATTTCCTTACCGAAATCGAACCAAAGCGGGCTGTTTAAATAGCCACGTGGTCGTGTCCGCGTTGCGAGTGGACTCATCCCCCGCCCCTTCTCCCCCGCCGGTTCAAGCGTCCCGTGGCCGTTGCACAACTCGACCAAGAGGAAGCGGATAGTATTTTATGAGTATTTGAGCCGCTGAGATTAGGATATAGGCGAAACATGCCTTCGTTGATTTTTGAATATCCAAACCTCAGAGAGTTGGTCGGCATTTTTTTGAACTTAATGATTTACTCCATTAGTTGTGCAACAGCCACGCCCCGCTTGAATCAAAGCAAATGTAAGCGTCCCGCTTACAGCAACACTTTTGCAATGTCAGAAAACATTTGCATATTACCATGCAGCGCCACACCTTGACGATGTTAGCAGGATGCCGGCTGGTAGGTGGGTTCGGCACAAGATTAATAATGTGGCAGCGGAGAGCCTGAAAAATCCGCTAAAAATCATTTCGTTACGTCAGCGGGACGCTGACATGTGTGTAGGGTCAGTGATATACACATAGGCGATGTAGGTGATTTTATTGTCGGCAATACAAGTGTCGGCGCGACTATTTATTTTGCAGCAAGACTTCTTTATCAAGTAACACACAAATACAATGTTAAGTATTTATTATAAAATCTGGGTTGATGCGATAGTATTTGAACAGACAAAAAATGGACAAAGAAGGAATTGGAAAATCTATACTCTTTTGCCAATGTCAATGTTTCAATCTATAAATTTATTGACGATTTTTTTTGTGGTTAGCGGTTTAACTAATAAGGATATACCGATTTTTCTTGAAATATCGATTTTTCCTGCTAAGTATATGAATTCATTTTTATCGTTTTCAATTAGTCTATATTTTCCTTTTATTCTTCTGAACTATTTTCTAATATTCAGTAATCATAAATATGAATATTTATTAAAAAAATACAAATATCACAATGGAAAATTCTATACGTCATATTTTTTACTGACAATTGGCATTTTTATCATTCCAATAATTATTGGAATAATTCTCGGGAAATAGTACCCCCCCGCTTGACCCAAAGCAAATATAAGCGTCCCGCTTACAGCAACTCTTTTGCAATGTCAGGGAACATTCGCTATTTATTACCATGCAACACAACGCCTCAACCGACGAACTTTAATCGTCACCCTAACTTTAATAGATTGGATAGCAGCTCCGGTTCGTGGGTTCGGCACATAAGTACCGTTATAGCAGCGCGAGCCCTGAAAGTTCGCTACAGATTATTTGGTGATGTTGGCAGGGTGCCGGCTGGTAAGTGGGTTCGGCACAAGATTAATGATATAGCAGCCGAGAGCCTGGGAAAAAACATTTCGTTACGTCAGCGGGACGCTGACATGTGTATAGGTTCAAGCGAGACGCTTAAACCGGCGAGAGCCCTGCGCCACGAGGACATTAACGCCCGGCGTATCCGCCCTGCAAGCTGCCGCAGGGTCCTTTTTCAAAGAGACCCTGCGGAAACTCCAAAATATGCGAGCGATAAAAAACGCCCCTTAATCCCCAAAATCGAACCACAGCGTTCCGTTTACCCGCTTGCCATCGGCATGGTATTTCTGGCTTTGCGGTCCCATTACTTCGGCTTGCTGAAACTTGGTACCTATGGGGCTTATCGCCTTTAAAAAGCCTATGCTGCCTGCCGGGAATTTGGGTTCAACAGGGTCACCTTTCGGCGGGTCCTTTTCCCGTGCGGGGCGCAGCATCTGCAGGTACGTATCCTTATCGTTGGTATAAACCGTAAAAGGCGATTGCTTATTTTCGATGGTTACCCAGTTTACCTCGGCATGGTAGCCTTTAAACTCGGGATAGCCCGGCGTTTCGCCCGTGATGGCGTTGTTATACGCCTTGTGCCATACGCCAAAAGCCTGGCCCTTTAACCTGTTTTTCCAAACGCGGTAAGGGCCTCGGCCCAGCCATTTCATGCCGGTTATCATCTCTTCGGGATAGTTGAAGGTTATGCCCATGAAGTCCACGTCGCCCTGCTGCGTATATTGGTATTCGAGTTTGGCGGGATGGCCTGCGTTGAAAGTCCATTTTACGTGCAGCGTTGCATCGCCCTGGTAATCGGCTTCAATGATGTATGTCTTACCATCGGCCCTGCCGGCAAATTGTTTTAAGCTTGTATTTACGCCCGCCAAAACCGGCCCGCCCGATAAAGACACCGTGCCCGAAGGCTTGAGCACCTTTTGTAAATAGCCTGTGGTTTTGCTGAACGCATAGCTGATGCTGCCGCATTTTACGATCAGCACGCTATCGGTTTCAGTGGCCGACACGGAGTTTAGTGTCGAAGGTTTCGCCAATACAGGCGCAGCCGGCGCATGGATGGCCCAACTCCAGGTAAATATTTCCTTTTTATCGGGCCCGTATGCGGTCAGATATAAGGCATCCTGCTTTTGCCAGCCCGCAGGCAGGCTTAAACTAATCAGGCCCTTTTGGCCCGGCTTTAAATTAGGCACGGCTGGGATGCCCGACGCGATTACCTGTGCTGTAGTATTAGCCGCTTTAGCCGATGGCAATTTCACCAGCTTCCATTTAAAAGTACATTGATTAAAATTGGTGAAAGCGTAGCGGTTCTCCACCGGTATCTTTCCATTGAAACCGCCATCGATTGGCTGCGGGTTGATATACACCGGCGACCATATCTCTTTAATGGTGTAAAAGCTCGCTTCCTTTTCGCGGTGCGGACCAACAATGCCATCGGGCGCGTGGTTGCCGTCAGAATCGTACGCGCCGTTTTTATCGGTACGGACAATAGCCTCATCTAAAAACGCCCAAATGAAACCGCCTCCGCCATGCGGATGCTTCATTATCGCTGCCCAAAAATCGTCGAGTGCCGCCCCTGCCCCACCATCGTACAGCGCATGCATAAACTCGGTGGGGAAAAACACTTCCTTACCGTTGGCGGCGGCATTTAACATGTAATTATAATCGGGGTAATGCTTGGTATCGGTACCGTTGAATTTTTCCCAGGGATGCAATACGGTGCGTTTTTGCGGGTCGTACAGGGCGTAGTCGTTATCCAGCCCGCGGTTCCAGCCACCCTCGTTGCCGTTATCCCAAAAGATAACCGAGGGGTGGTTAACATCGCGCAGCACCAGTTCTTTCACCAGCTTATGGCCCACTGCGGTATCGTATTTGGCCTGCCATCCGGTAAGCTCATCCAGCACGTAAAGGCCCAGCGAATCGCACACGTCGAGAAATTCATGGTCGGGCGGGTAATGCGACATGCGTACTGCGTTCATGTTCATCTCCTTCATCAGCCGGGCATCCAAAAGGTGGATGGCCTTGCTCAGCGTGCGCCCGCTCTCGGGCCAAAAACTGTGGCGGTTGCTGCCTTTGATGATTACACTCGCTCCGTTTACATAAAGCCCATCGTTAACCCTTACCTCCACCGTGCGGAAGCCGAATTTTTGTTTGATACGATGAATTAAGCCGTTTTTCCCTTTGATGCTTACCACTACCTGGTACAGGTTGGGGAACTCTGCATTCCATAATAAGGGCTTATTAAAGCTGCCTTTCAGTTGGATGCTATCAACACCAGTAATGGCACTTACTGATATGGGCTTCCCTACGTTTTGGCCTTTAAGGGTTTGCACCTGCGCCGTAATCCTTTCATCGCCTTTTAAATTGCGGGCGAAGGCATTCAGCAAAAATGAGCCATCGGCTTTGGCATCTATGGATGTGCGTTCGATGAATGTTTGGGGGACTATCTCCAGGTAAACGGGCCGGTAAATGCCGCCCAATACCCAAAAATCGCTGTTACGGCGCTCGGCATCATTCACTGACGAGTTTGCGGAAGTTTTATCTACTGTTACCTCCAGCAGGTTTTTGCCGCTGGGTTTAAGTAGCACAGTAATATCGTATTTAAATCGGTAAAAAGCGCCCTGGTGGATGGGGCCGGCTTGTTGGCCGTTGATCATTACCTTAGTATCCGTCATGGAGCCTTCGAAAACGATGAACACTTTTTTACCAGCGAAACCTTGCGAAGCAAACTCATATTTATATAAGCCCTGCTCATTTGCTTTTACCCTATCGTGCCCATAATTGTACGTTCCGAAGCCCTGTTGTTCCCAGTTGGAGGGCACGGGTATCTTTGTCCAGTTGCCACTTTTGCGGCCACCTGTGCAGTAAAAATCCCAGGCTACGGTATGGTCCTTATCGGTACCCGAGAGGTATTTGATAACCGTTTCCTGCGAAAAGGCGTTGAGGCATACAGTAAGCAATATAAATTGCAGCAATATTTTTTTCATATAGATATTGGCCGTGGCGGTTTTAATGGAATTAGCGCAAGATAAATCAGTCGCTCCCAATTAAGTAAATGAACATCAAATTAAAACTACGCAATCGTTGCCACAATACATTGCACACTGACTGTGAATCCAAAATGCGGGTTTTCATAGGATGGTAACCATCCGTCTAATTTAATCAAAATCGATTGGAAAAATTATGCAAAAACGGCTATATTTGCGCCCCACCCCGGAGAGGTGTCAGAGTGATCGAATGTGCCTGATTCGAAATCAGGTGTACTGTTACAGGTACCGGGGGTTTGAATCCCTCCCTCTCCGCAGATAGCAAAAAGCACTGAAAATCAGTGCTTTTTGCTATGTAGTGAACAGTGATGTCGAACACCCGATGTTATAATCTGAATATTTTAGATAAATTCGGAAGCAGTGTTCAATACTTGCTGATCTTCGTAAACAAACGCTATATGCCTTTGTCTTTCTTCTTCATTTATTAATTCAAGTTCTAAAATAAATGCTTCAACGTCGAATACTGCCGGTTTGACGTGTTCGACTATTTCTTCGATATTTATCTTTAAATCTTCAAGGATTGAGGAGTTGTTGGGAATGTTTTTTAATCTTTTTAGAAATAAATTCTTGATTTTTCTAATAACAGCTTCATTTCCGAGCCTTTAGTAGCCGCCACGTGTTGGGCCTACTTAACCGAAAAGATATGGTGCACCCATTGCACTTGCATGGCTTTTATTACCTGCTGGTTTTAGATCAGGCAACAGGCTGACACACCATTCGTGAGCGATTATAAAAAACCGCTACTGCTCGTGAAGGGCAGGCCGGCAATCGTTTTCAGTAGAGGATGGTAATTGAACCGCTAAACTTTTGGGTGCCGCTTTTTGCGGTAACGATATAATAATAGGCCGCCGCTGGCAGTTTTTTACTGTGGTATTGGCCGTTCCAGTTTGTTTCGTAACCCCGGCTTTCGTACACCTCAATGCCATTTCGGTTGAAAACCTTTACGGTGGCCGTAGGGTCGCTCTCCAGGCCTGCTATGGCCCAGGTGTCATTTATCCCATCGCCGTTTGGTGTGAAGGTATTTGGGATAATTACCTGCGGGCATTGGTCGGCTACAACTATCTGCCGGGTTGCCTGGCAACCGTTGGCATCGGTAACGGTTAAACTCACGGTTTGCGGCCGGGTGACATCGTAGGTTTGGTTGCCCGAAACGCCATTCCAGGCGTAGGCCGAAAATCCTGACGGTGCTGTTAAGGTAACCGTTTGCTGTTTGAATGAGCAAATACTGGTATTTTCCATGGTGAACACCGGCAACGGTAACAACGATACATCAATACTGGCTTCGGCTGTACACCCTGCAGCCGAGGTAACGGTTGCTTTATAACTGCCCGCAGCACTCACACTGATCTTGTCGGTTGTTTCCCCGGTCGACCATTTTACTGTGCCGCCATTGTAGGTTGCTTTCAGATCGATGAGCTGCCCGGCGCATAATGTGGTCGTCACTATTTCCTCGACGCTAACGGTTGGCGGCGGGCTGAATACAATAGTTTTAACGGCAGATGCCTGTGAACAAAAACTGCCATCGCTGTTTGCATTATTGCTGGTAATGGATACTGAATAATTGCCACCGATGTTGGTGGTTAATGAGCTAAGGTTGGTGTTGCTGTTTATCAAAGTACCGCCATTATACCAGTTGATGGTATAGCCGGAACTGACCGGCGTGGCGATTGACAGCTTAGCATCACCACCGATACAAAAAGCAGGTTTATCAGTTGTGATGACGGGTACCGGTAATTTAACCAGCTCAACCTGCACCGCTTTGGACGGCACCCACGTGCCTTCGCACGAACTAACTTCAACCATATACCTGCCTGTTTTTGTGATGGCGAGGGCGGCTGTAACATCTCCGGTTAATACACCGTCTTTATACCAACGGTATTGATAGGCAGCCGGGCTCATGGCCTTCAATGTTACGGGTGTACCATCGCAGTATCGTAATTGATCAGGATAGTTAAAAGTAAACACAGGCGCGGGAATAAAAGCCACCTGCACAGGTTGCGATGGCTTTGCGCAATCAGCTACCGTGCTACTGATCACTACCGAATAGCTACCATCGGTAGTAGCCTTTATAGCTGTCATATCCTTATCCGCAGCTATCAAATTACCATTTTTATACCAGTTAATGGTATAAGCGGCATCGGCGGGTATGTTGAGGGAAAGGTTTGCCTCTGCACCCGCACAGTATATTGGCTTGTCGGCTGTAACCTCCGGAACAGGCAGATGGACCAGATCAACCTGAACCTCTTTTGATGCTACCCAACTACCAGTACATGCGCTTAGTTCAACTTTATACTTGCCGGTTTTGGTAACGTTCAATGTCGATGTAATATCGCCGGTAAGTATACCGTCCTTATACCAGCGGTACTGGTAAATGGGGTTGTCGTCTACTTTTAGCGTTGTTGATGCTACATCGCAGAATTGCAGTTTCTCCTGGTAATTAAAAGTAAATACCGGGGCAGAGATGAATGTTAATTTAAATGGCAGCGACTGCCGCGAGCAATCTGCTATAGTACTTGTGAGTGCAACCGAATAGTCGCCGTCTGCGGTGGCCTTAATGCTTGTCAGGTCTTTATCCCCTGCTATTAAATTTCCATTTTTATACCAGTTGATGGTGTACACAGGGTCTGCGGGGATATCGATAGACACGGTGGCCTCATCGCCCTCACAATAAGTGTTTTTTGCGGAGGTTACCTGGGGGGTGGGCAAGTCTATCAGGTCAACCTCCACTTCTTTTGATGCCACCCAGGTATCGGTACAGGCGCTTACCTCTACTTTGTATTTACCGCTTTGGTACACTTTTAAACTTGATGATGTCTCATTATTTAAAACACCATCCCGGTACCAGCGGTAATTGTAAATGGGGTTATTATCCGTTTGCAGGGTTATAGGGTCACTGCTGCAGCCTTGCAGCTTATCAGGATAATCAAATGCGAATACCGGGCCCGGGATGATTTTGACCTGGATGTGATTGGTTTCGAGATGGACATTGCTGCAGGAAGAGTAAAAGATAGCGGAATAATTCCCGGCTTCGCTAACAGTTAACGACGCACCTGTTTCACCAACGATGTCTTTACCGTCTTTACGCCATTGTATCGTATTCCCCTGGGTATAATTGCCGTTCAGCTGCATTTTCATGGTATTGCCGCTGCAAAGGTCCAAGGTAGTTAGCGGGTCGCTCAACGGGATGTCAACAGCAAGCGCCTTTACCAGTTGGCTGGTATCAAAATTCTTTAAAAAATCAGGGTCGAGCAGGTATAGGCCATCGTCGGTAGCCACCCAAACGCCATCCTCGCAGCTGGTAGCAATGTCATCTACAGATCTTCCGGTTGCATTCACACATACGTCATTCACCTTAACGTTCCCAAGCGCATCATAATGATACATAACGAATGTCGCCACTCCGTGTTCAAAAAAATTAAAAGAGAGCGAACTGCTGAAATACAGGCCATTGTCGGTACCTACCAATAAATTATCTTTCGATATCCATGGATCATAAGCGCTGTAAAAACTGGTCAACCCCAAAATGTCGGTTATTTTGTTAACGTTAACATTATCTAAAAAATGATGAAAGCTCAACGGGTCGAAGCCACCATTGTAGTCCATGCTTTCCTGGTATAGCCCATATTCATTCCCCCAAATAAAACTGCCTCCATATCTAATCGGATTTAATATCCCCACGGGTACATAAAAGGCCGTATTGATTTTACCACCGCTTTCCACCAGATCCTGGATATAGTAACCATAAGCATTATACTGCAGGCCAAATAATACAGGATAAGCGGCTGTGTTCCAGTACGGGACATTTTCATCGGTAAGCATGGTGCTTCTGTACGTACTTGTGAATATCTTTACCGGCCCAAAATAAAGAGCATAAGTATAGTAACTGAGTGTGGCAGATGCAACTTCATATCGGCCCAAACCATGCATGGTCCCTATTAACAATATCCCGGGACCAAAATAACCAGCATCGTTGGTAAGCCCGATAGAAGTTATTTCGCCTTTTAATACCTCTTGAGTGGCAACTTCTTTCACCTGGCCGTTTTTGTACCCGATAACGCTTGTGTTGGTGGCTATGAATACCTCCGCCTGGCTATAACCGGCTATATCAATAAACTGCAAACCGTTGTATGCAGAAAATGCAGATGTCAGGTCTTCAACCGCTTTTGTAAGGCTGTTGATACGGTACACCCCATTGTTTTCTGCAAGTATCCATACATAAGGGTCGCCATAATCCCGTTTTACCTTGAGTATTTTTTTCCCCGCTAAGAAATGTGCATTGATATGAAAGTCGATATCCTGCCCGTACGAGGTTAAGGAGATAAAAAATATTGCTAATAATACTAAAACTAACCTGGCGACACGTATCAACATAAAATAAAGCAAAGGTTTTTTAAGGGTAATTGATTTTTCTTCACTGCGCACAAATAAATACCTGATAGGTTGGTTTTTTAAATTATGGAGCTTAGTAGGACGGATAAATTTCGTTAACAACGCCGTCCTAATTCCACACCCCTTTTCCGCTGCCCTGAATAGGCATCGGGATGAAACGTGTTTACCTTGAAATGCGGGGCACAAGTAGCCTCCTGCACCTGCCCTAAGCTGCATACCTGCGCCAGCCGAGGACAGTTTCAAAGAACAGCAAACTACATCCCTTGAGGTATCCAGTAGCACCTAGGATCGCGGATTTGCTATTATTTGGCCCGGGATTTACAAATCCGGACCAACGTGGAATCTGCAATAGTTATGCCCCCCGCTTAAGTATTTGGCCATAAGACAGAACAACGGCCAGCACCACGAACACCAACAAGGGCGTAATTTCACCTTTTTTCGCCGCCACGATCCTCTTTGCGTCTAGCTTGGTAATAAATACGCACATTTTTTCCGACATTCCAAAAGAGTAAATGTAAGTGAGACGCTTACATTTACTTTGGTTCAAGAGTGCCGCTTGAACCGGCGGGTAAAATAGTTAACATTGATTCAGTCGTAGGATGGATTTTCGATCCTGGTTATGATTCTTTATTATTTGGAAAAATATAAAGATCTAAATCAAATTCAATATTTAACTCTTTGAGTAGTTTATTATAACGTGTATTTAAATGTACCCAAGGCGTGCTTTCGTCGTTATCGACATAGACAAATAAGGCACATGATATTTCGCAATAATACCTATCACACAATGTTTTGAAATCAGCCAGCTTATTTTCAATTATATCTAATAGTGACGTTAATTGATCTTCAAATGAGGAGTACTTATCTAATCCTGATCTCATGATCCAACTATTTTTCTTTATTAAAGGGGAAGTTGGATTTTTGGGATTTCTTTTTTCTCCTTTTATATAAACCTTGTCTGGTTGTATTTCCAATAATTGAGATATATCATTATGGCTTATATCATTGAAATCAAAGATTCCAAAACTTACAACGACTTCATTTTGCATATATTAATTGTTTATTTTCTAAACATGTATTGGTGAATTTATCCGATTCTCTCAATTGAATTTTTCTTGACTTCATCATAAACGAACATTTTTTTTACTTCAATAAATTATAATGCTAATAAAGGTGTAGCAGCCCCGTCTGTAATTATAATCAATACGCCTATACCTATTATAGCACCTACTTTAAGAACAGTAGGGTTAATATTGATACTCGGCCAACTAAATCCTGGTTGATGTAAAGTACTAAAGTCATTAAGATTGTAGCCGATAGGTTCTCCTGGACCTACTCCATTTTTGGGCTTTTGATAAACATTCCCTTCCCTGTCCTTCCACAAATCAGTTTGGCCGCCATGATTACCCTTTTCACTATGATCCCATCCCTGCTTTTGAAGGTTATTGATATCATTTGGTGTTAGTTTCTTGTCTTGGCTCGGATTCCTATCATCGGAAGAGGCCATTATCATGAAAGGATTCGTCCCCCCCTGATTGGCACTAATTCCCCCATTAGCCGCATTAAAAGCTTTTTCAAAACCTAAATAGGTGCTAAAACCTCTTATAGACATATCACCTTCTACCATCCCTCCATACCCATCTGGCTTACCGCTATACGTTAAAATGGCATCATAGCCCATATCCCATTGGGCCTGCAAATAATTTTGCTTTATTTTAAAGCCCTGTATAGCCGATCCTATTGCTTGCATTTCAACACCCGCCATAGGGCTAGAAAATGCCCCCGGTGTGCTCAAATAATTCAGCCACTGTCTTTCCGCTGAAGTAGCGTGTGAAGCATTATAATTTTCCATCGCATGGTAATAAGCTTTGAGTCGATATGTCTCAGGATCATTATATCCATAATAGATAGCATTGCCATTAGCATCGAAAGCTGGATCTGCTCCCGATGGATCATTCATCCCAATTGGGTCGTTAAAGGCAAAATTATACGGCGTCCATCCGGCATAGTTATCAACCATGGGGTCAATGGCATTAAAACGGCCAATTTGCGGGTCATACTCGCGGTAAGGGGTGCTGTAACTGTTTTCAAAGCCCAGGTCGTCCTGCAGCTCGCTGCCGCCGTTAAACAATTGCTTGTTGCCAACAGGTGCGGTGCGTACCACGATCCCCTGCATGGTCATGCCAAAAGGGTAATATTCGTTCTCCTGGGTCATGGCGGCAACTCCGGTGCCGTTATCTTTGAAACTTACGCGCGTATTGCCTAAATTATCCGTAATAAAGTATTCATACGTAAAGGCAGTGGCGGTTGTGTTACTCATTACACGCCCCTCAGCCGTGTTAAAATAGCTGAGCGTGCGGGTGCCTGCTCCTATGGTAGTGTAAACAAAGCCATCCAAATAATCATACGTGTTAAGGGCTGCATGGGCAGCATCATATAATACCTTACGGATCCTTGTTCCCGATGCGTCATAAGTGTACTCTACAGAACCCGCGCCGGTCACTACTTTGCTTACTTTATTTAAGTCGTTATAAGTGATAGTTTCATTTTTATTGGCATCGGTGGTCAGATTACCGCTGGCATCATAGGCATATTCGCTGGCCAAACTGGCACCATCTTTAAATCCCATCGTATTACCTGATGCATCGGATATGCTGGCCAGTTGATTGCTTGCATTGCTATTTTGATAAATATAGTTAAGATTATCCATAACTGTTAAAGCAGAACCGCCCGAGGCAAAGGTATTACGCGTTAACGATAGTATGTTGCCATTATTATCATAACTGCCAACAGTTTCGTTATAACCGCTGACTTCGGCATTCCAGGCAGTGCCGCTGTTGGCTGTATATTGCGCGTTGGTTAACCTGTCGGCGGCATCATAGGTATAAACATAGCTGCGCTGCCTTACCGGGTTGGGCGAGCCCGAAAACTGATCGTAGGCCTTCCATTTTATTTCGGATATTTTACCGTTATATTTCGGTGTATTGCTTAAACCTGTTGGATCGGCCTGATTATACAATATGGTCATCCCGAACAGGTCGTTGGTATCGCCGTTGGTTAAGTCGGCGGTTAAGGTACTGTTGTTGATGCTGGTTAGCCATCCCCTTATGTTATAACGGTAATCAACGGTTTGCAAAAAAGTACCGGCGTATGTTCCGCCGGTTACCAGCCCCAGCTTTTTAGCTTTTAATTGCCCCAGTTCGTTATAATCGTATTTCGAAACAACCTGGTCGGTACCCGCATTTATATTTACCACAACCTGGGTGAGCCTGTCCATAATATCAAAGCTCATTTTATTGATCACCGTGGTTGCACTCAATGATTTTACCTGTTTGGTTTGCGTAATATGCCCGCCATAAATATCAACCGCATTGCTGGTTACGTCTAAGGCGTTTTGGTTAACCAGGTTATTGGTTTGTTTTTGTATGGCGTTGCTAAACTGATCATAAAATATAGCCTGTTTTATCCAGCCCCCGGCATTTCCTGCGGGGTTAATAACACGGCTCATAGTGGCGGTTAACAGGCCGCTATTATCTGTAGCATTGGTTGCTGCGTAAGGTTGCCCGGGGTTGCTATATTGATAATCGACTGTCCCGTCGTTATAAAGGTCATAGTCATCATAATAATTAACGTTAAGCACATCGGCATCGGCTATGTTTGTGGGGAAACATTGATTGCTAAACCCATACGTGGTACCAGTCTGCCGTTTTTCATAAGCAAATATGGTAACATTATCATACGTTAGCCCGTCGAGGTAGTTTTGCAATATTTGCTGGTTGGTACTCCCGGTAGCTCCCGGCGGGGCGCTGTACCTGTACAAGCCGGCCATTATGGTTCTGTCCGCAGCATCGTACTTGGTATAATACCAGGTGTCTGTGGCGTAAGCGCTGCGTAAACGGCCATCCTGTGTAAGCACCAGGCGGTTATTACTGTCATAAACCATATAAACCGGCGCCGCGCCGGGCGCTTGTTTGGCAACCATCCTGCCTTTTACATCGTAAGTGTAAGCGGTTGCCCATGCACCAATAAAAACAGTGTTAAAAGCGGGCGGCGATGCCCCATAGATCCTTTTTACGCCTTCGGGCGATACCTGATATAAAACATTTCCCAGGTCATCGTAAACCATAATGGTTTCGAGCCAGGTGGTAGTGCTGGCTTGTACCTTTTTCGATACCAGTTGCCCAAGCTTATTGGTAAAGGTTAACACATGATTGCCGTTTTCGTCGGTTACGTCACTCACGGATAATTGGCCAATGCCATAATTGGTGGCGGTTGGCCCGGCACTGGTCCATATCCTGATATTATCGGTAGCCGTGTTTAACCGGGAGGCTGCTTTCACACTGTGGCCGGCACCTGTTTGCCAGGCTGCACCCGGCGCACCAACCTCCAGCACCCTTTGCAGGGGCGAGTTATCATAAACTATGCCCGCAAAAGGGGCAAGATCAGTTGCTATTTGCTGGTTGGTAACCTGGTAGAAAGCATTTTGTGCGCCAATTGGGTTTACCTGCAACGCACCGTTGGAGGTAGCGGCGGTATAAGGCAAATATTGCAGGGGCTGGCCGCCATACTGGTCGTACGCCATAACCTGCACAATGTCCTTATGCGAAGGGCTACCCTGCATACTGATGCGCTGTACGGGCCTGGCCAGCCCATCCATATAGGAGACCACGGTTTGGGCGTTTACCCCCGGCAGTATCTGCGTTGGCAGGGTAATGCCGGATACTTTTACAATATCTATACGGACGTTATTATTTGCAACAAGGTTCGGGTCGTCGGCTTTATTATCCTGTTGTCCGTAACTTTGGGTGCTGAAAGCAGACGCCAACAGCACAAAACACAAGTTTCTATAAAGTTTTAAATTGATCATGTCTTTTTATCGGTTATAGTGGACAGTTAGGAGCGAAAAACAATAATCCAATCTGGTTTACAGCCGCTGTTTGCAGGCTTTGCGGCAGCATGGTACATCGCATGGTGTACGATTTTGAAGAACTTGGTGGGCCATATACCCCACCGAACACTGTTACGGTTACTGTATTTGAAGTGCCCGGCACTGTTATCCAGGTATTGGGCGCGTTAGCATAGGCCATCTCCCATTTAAACTGGTTGGTGTAACTCCCGCTAACAGTGGCTGTAAATGTATTTGTACCCAACGGGTTGCTGCCGGGGCCCAAATCGCCATATCCCATAATTTGCTGCGAGCACACATTATAACCTGTTACACCAGCGCAGTGCATGGTGAATGCCAGCGGCGCAACAACCGTTACCGTGCGCGTTGAAGTTACCGTTCCGTACAGCGGACTGGTAACGGTTAATGTAACGGTATATGTGCCAGGTGTTGTGTAGGTATGCGATGGGGTTACCCCGCCGTTTGAAAGCGTGGCCCCATCGCCAAAATCCCAGTTCCTGACAATTCCAGCCGGTCCGCACGGGTCAGGATATCCATTTCGAAAGGCGACAGGGGTATTAACATTCACCGTAGTTGGCCCCCCATTTGCATAGAAAACCTCGTTACTGCCCCCACCTGGTGGTACGCTATAATCAAATACGGCAGAAAGGGCAAATGTGCTCCGGTAGTTATAGGTAAGTTGTTTTATTATGTTTTGATTTTGATCGGTAACTGTAGTAGGCCTGCCTAAAGCATCATACGCATAAAAGGTGGTATTGCCATGCGGGTCGGTATCGGCAATTTTCAGCTTGTTTTGATAGCCGCTCAGGGTAACCGGGGCCACTTCGGGATGAAAAAGCATATCGTCGACAATAAGCGGCTGGTTACCCGTTTGCACGTTGATGCTGAAAGTGGGATTAAAATTAGCAACCGACAGCCTGATCCTGTAATAAGCCCAAACACCTGTAGTGCTGGTATAATTTATTGTGCCGGTGCTGGAGTGACTGCCATCAGTTAAAGTAACTGTAATTGCCCCCGCAGTGGTTGTTGGATTTTTGATCCAGCAGGAGAATGCATAGTAATCGCCCCGCCCCTTATTAACCGCGCTTTTGGTAAACGAATAGTTTGGCGCAACAGACAAACCGTTGCCTATCCTTCCGGGTACGGCGGAATAACTTGAATTATAGGCCTCATCAAAACTATGTGGTTTAACAATAACCGGATAATCGTCATCAAAATTAGAATAGAGTACCTGGTTAGCTAATGCGTTACTGATAGTGGCGATGGGTTTTACGCCCGAATTATCGTATATGGTTGTAACTGCACGCTGATGCCCGTCATCCATAGAAAGAGGAAGGCCCGCAGTACTGTATTCAAACACATTATTACTTACCTGGTAGCGGGAGTCGTATAGAAATATATTGTTAGTTATTACCGATGGCGTGAAATTGCTTAAGGGCGTATTAATTCTTAATGTACGTATTTGCGCGGGTGCTATTTTTGTTGTAAAAGTTTGCTGCGTCATCGGATACCGCGGGTTGGGCACCAGGAATACATTAAATTTGTTTAACCGCCCCCCCGTCACCATTTCGCTTTGCCCGGGCTTGGTTATAGAAGTTATCTGCTCGATAACCGTATTATTTATATAACTGCTTTTCAATGCCAGGATACCGGCCGTTGCCGGGTCGGTATTTGCGGTGGCCGTATAATCCTGGGGATAGGTGTACTTTGTTTTATAAGTGGTAAAATTGATCCCGTCGCTGCTTGCTGCTGTTGTAGTGCTGCTCAACATCCTATGGTTGGGGCTGTTAAAAAAATTATCTGTTTCAACCGTTGTGGAGGTTGTGTAATTAGTGCCGGGATCATAGATGGTTTCTATTGCCGCGGTTTGATATTTATCCATAGCGGCTAACAGGCGGTATTTTCCATACGCAAAGGCTTTTGTATTGATATCAGTTGGGCTATAGGTAAAATAATCATAGGCTAATCCGTAAATGCTAACGGGCGAAGTGTTTTGGTAGATAGGGGAATATTGGTAATCAACCCGTTTTAGCAATTGGCCGGTTTCGTTAAATACCTGGGTATTTTGTAATAATCCCCTTTCAAAAGTATAATTCGGGTTGGTTGGATATGGAAACGAATAATACCCATCTGCCATCATCCCTTTGCTCATGCACACGCCCGAAGAGGGGTTGTAGGTAGTAGCATATTGCGAATAAGTAGCCTGCCACTGGTTGGGAGCGCTATACTCCGGCGATGTTGTTTGGCCATAAGTGGCCGGGTTGAGGTATTGATAGGTTATTTTACCTTTCCCCACCTGGCTTTCGGCACCCGATGGATACACGACATCGGGAGAATCAAAATCATACTCGTTTAAGTCGCCCTCTGTACGCGCGGTAAAATTATTGGCTTGAGTGGGTTGGTCTGTGTACTCGCTAATGGTATGTACTGCTCCGTTGTTGTCGGCATATACCGGCACAGGGAAGGCAAATTGCGGGCGGTTTAACAGTACCCCCGCGCCATAAGTGTAATTTTTTATAATATCATTAGTGGTATTTACACCATCGTGCATGGTTACCGTTTTCACCCGGATACCCCCGCCAAAAAATGTTTGATTGGCCCTGGCATCAAAATACTGGTTAGGTTCATAGTCCATTTTAACACTCCCCCCTGTGGGGAAAATGATACGGCGTAAGGAACCCGCTGTAATAACACCAGCGTTTACGGTGCGGTCGGCACCTGATGAAAGGTAGTTATAAGTACCAGCATAGCCCGGTATTTGCTGCAGCCTGTATCTTTCCTGCGGGGGTTCATTGGGATACATATGCAGGTTCGGCACAAGCGTTGTAGCATGGTTGCCGTTAAAATAGCCCCAATAATCCTGCTCTTTTCCCTGTGCCGACGTCAATGTAGTCGAAGAGCCTATTGCTGTGCCCACATATTCAAATTCGTAGGGTGGACTGACGGTACAGCCACTTGAAAAGGGACGGATAGATTGTAAAAAAAGATACCCTGATGTATTAACCCCAATTAACGAAATTGTTTTATTAGGGACATAGGGCGCGGTAATCTGAAACCCTCTCAAATATGGGTCTTCATAGGTGAAGTTGATGGTTTCGTATCCGGGATTCGTTATGGGATAAATAACTGCTTGTTCGTAAATACTCGACAGGGTACGGGTAGTTATTATTGCCCTGGTATAAAAGACCTTTTTTTTAACACCCGCAAGATATATATCAGTTGACGGCGGATTGGTAAGTACGCTATCTATTGGCATGATATGGCCATAACTTAATGAAACAGCGCCTCCAGATGGTGAATTAATAGCACTTAAGCTCCAAACCGTGGTATAAGAAATAGCCTGGGCATACTTTATTACCTTATCCCTTAAATAATACACGGTGTTGGCAGGCCCCTCGGGTGTTACAGTTTCGTTTACTGTTGTTGTTGGTATAAATGTGTATTGAAAGCCGTTATTTGTGGTAATTGTAAACCAAGCAATTGCCCCGGCCGAATATGTAGGCTGGATTTTCAGGTCCTGGTAAGGCAGTGTTTGGATAATCTTATTATTATCAAACATAAACTGGCCCGAGCCTCCCGGGAAACTAAAACTAAAAACATCTGGCTGCGTATCGGTTTTGTTACTAACCAACGAGTTCAGTACGTTATAGTTGGCAGCGTCACCTGTGCAATCCGTCCGGCTTTGCGGGGTAAAATTAACCACGCTGGCGGCATAGGTATCATATAGCCACCCTTTGCGCGTATCGGTACCGGTGCCCAGGTAATCATCCGGCAGGCTTTTTACAGAACGCGTTATCTTTCCGCCGGCGTTCAGGCTCCATCCTACGCCCAATTTATATTCATCATTGCCAATCGGCTGGGATGGTTTTACACCCGGCGTGTAATTCAAACTTATCGGAACAGATACGTCCCCGTTTTTAATTTCATATATAGGGACGCTAACATATGGCGCGCCTGTTTGCAAACTTACGGGTACAGCTATCTGGGCGTAGCTTTGGGCATAAAACATGATGCCTGAGAATACAATAAAAAGTATTTTTTTCATTTTGGAGAGGTGGTACTGTAATGGTTATTTAGGTTATAGTGCTGAGGCACAGCCAGGATGGTTAAAATGGGCTATATCATGTTAGCAGCATCAGCTCAACAGCCGCCAAATGATAATTCTTTTGACCTGACAATAACTGTGAATCAATTTTGCAGTAAAGAAGGCTTGCGCTGCTCGAGAAAAAGAGTGATAGGAAACCGCCGACATGTTATGATAAGGAATAAGGGTTTATAGTTCGCTAAAGATACTGGCTTCCCTACAGCTGGCAGGGGTGCATTTGTTTCAAAATAGGCCCACTTATGTTAATTTTGCGTGGTCTATTAGCAAATAACAAGTTATAGGATTATATATTTAGTTCGCATTGATCATTTTGTAATTCATAGGCTTTGCTTCAGTCATTCTGGTGATCAGCTTATCAAAAATAGAGTTCAAGAATCCTCTCCTGTTAAAACGAAAATGGTATTTATCCAAATACTGCTACAGGCGATGGGTTTCACATTGATGATGTACGCCCCTCAACCAGCCAATAATAGTCATGATATGGATATGCAATGTGAAGGCGGGGAAAAGGACACTGATCCTAACAATGTATGTGGATGCCTCGGTTCTAACTTTAGTAAATGCTCACTTAGCCGATAACCATCGTGAGAGAGTACATAAAGTATTGTTTCAGGGTCTTATACGGCTATAGGTTTACAATAAAAACAAGATTTTTTTCATGTTGGAATAAGGTTGAGATAGAAAAAATAATTATAAAACAGACACGTATTTGACTTACCTATTAAATATCAAATAGCACATCCATTGGATTTTTAAGACAATTTTTGGTGAGGGGTATTTTGTACATAGAATTGTGATATAAGGTTACAAGGATTTGTTCTAAACATAGAAATAAGATTTTAATATTTCAAAATCATAAATTGAAATATTTCGCCAAAAATTAAAAAAAGGAACATTTTATAACCATTCAGCACAAATGCAACGGATTATTCTACTTGACGCAATATCGGACATGATAATTTTCGTTTAACCCCCTATCGGCTAAAACTATTATTGATTTTATTTTTGGAGTTGAATAGCTTAATTATTAGCTTAGTCAATTACTTTTGGCCATGCCTAAACACTTACTATCAAATCGTCTTAAAGCTTACACATTAACCGAAATCCTCGTGGTGCTCTGCATCATCGGTATTCTCGTGTTCCTTGCCCTGCCCAACCTTTTGCCGCTTATCACCAAAGCAAAAAGCACGGAAGCCAAACTTCAATTGGAATATATCCAGAAACTGGAGAAAAGCTATTATTACGAACATTCCAAATACTCCAACAGCCTTACCGATATCGGTTTCCTGCAGGAAAAGCTGACAACCGACAGCAAGGATGGGCACGCTAATTACCGCCTGGAAATTACCAATGCGACTACTACCGGTTTTACTGCGAAAGCAACCGCCGTGGTCGACTTCAACGGTAACGGCACCTTCAATGTATGGGAAATAGACCAGGACAAGAATATCAAAGAAGTAACCCCGGATTGATGTGCAGGCTGCCAAGATTATTACCCTTATTATATTGGTCATCATGTTTGTGCAGGATATAAAAAGCCGAAGTATCGCCTGGCCGTTGTTTCCGGTATTAGCCGCTTTATTCGCAATCATCCGGTTTGCTCCGCACTGGAATTTTTCTTGGATGGCATTGGAAGTTGCCGGACCCTTGGTTTGCCTGTTTTTCATGCTGGCGATGGTGTCCTTGTATATTTCTGTACGGTATCGGAAATGGATATGGATCACGGATGAAATGCTCGGCTGGGCCGATGTGCTCTTTTTAGCATGCCTGGCTTTTTATCTGCCTCTCCTGAATTACATGTTGTTCTTCATCGCAAGCAGCATAGCGATACTGCTTTCCTGGCTTGCCTATCAGCTGTTATTTCGGGTCAAATCGAAATTCATTCCTTTCGCAGGTTGCCAGGCTTTGCTGTTGTGCGGGCTGCTCGTTATCAGCTGGCTATCGACCTTCGACCTCACCAGCGATTTGTGGTTCATTAAATTGACGGGGATATGAAAGTAATAACCGATATCACGCTCCTGACCGAAAACATACACCTGCTCAGCAAAGAGCAGGCCTGGCATTATCGTGTTTTGCCCAAAGAAAAAGCCGGCAACGGCTTGTTTTTATATTGCGAAGAAGATGTTCAGATGGCCGATTTACAGGCCGAGCTGGAGATTTTGTTGGATTGCGATATATACTTGGAATACCTGCCTCCATCAGATATCAACAGGCTGCTCTCCACTTATTATATTAAAGATAATGCGCAGCAGTCGAATGCCTCCCTGCACACTGGTCAGGATGCCGATAATTTCTTGCTGAACCTGATACGAGAAGCGAAGAACCTAAAAAGCAGCGATATCCATATCGAAACTTACGAGCAGAAATGCCGGGTAAGGATGCGTATCGACGGCATGATGGTAGAGCGTTATCTTTTGAAGAAAGACGACTACCCCGCCCTTATCAATAAAATAAAAATATTATCGAACCTTGATATCGCCGAAAAAAGGCTGCCGCAGGACGGGCGCATCAATTACGCCTATCAGCAATATAAATTCGATATCAGGGTATCTGTCTTGCCAACGCTGTTCGGCGAGAAAGTGGTGCTACGCCTGTTGAACAATGACGCAGCTGACATCGACCTGAAACAGCTTGGGCTTTCTGATTTCGATCTGGAGAATTACCTGCAGGGCGCCCGCCGACCAAACGGCATCTTGCTGATCAGCGGGCCGACGGGGTCCGGGAAGACCACCACGCTCTATGCCACGCTGAAATTGCTCAATAAAGAAACCCGGAATATCCTGACCATAGAGGACCCGGTTGAATATACGCTCGAGGGTATCAACCAAGTGCAGCTTAAAGAATCCATCGGCCTGGGCTTCGCAGCCGCCTTGCGCACTTTTTTGCGCCAGGACCCGGATGTGATCATGGTAGGCGAGATCCGCGATGTAGAAACGGCCAACATGGCCATCCGCGCAGCACTTACCGGGCACCTGGTGCTTTCCACCATACACACCAATTCGGCATGGGGTACGGTATCCCGTTTGATAGATATGGGCATCCCTCCTTTTTTAGTGGCCAGCACGCTGAATACGACCGTTGCCCAGCGCCTGATCCGTTTGCTTTGCCCGCATTGCAAACAAAGCGCAGCAATGACAGACGATTTGTACCCGAAACAATTCAAGCCCTATTCGAGCGTACCGGTGCAGCATATCCCGAATGGTTGCGAACGATGTTATTTTACGGGTTATAAAGGACGAAAGGCCGTTTACGAAGTAATCCCTATCGACCGCGAACTGGCGATAGATGTAAAAGACGGCAACATGTATATTGCGGACCGGCTTGAAAGCCGCGGCATAAAAACGCTGGCAGAGAACGCCTTCGCCCTTTTCAAGGACGGCGATACCTCCTTAGAAGAAATCTACCCATTATTATTTAATTTTTAACCGGCTTATGTTCAGAAAACTTACTTTAATTATTATCATAAGCCTTGCATTGCTGTTCCCGTCCAGGGGTTTCGCGCAGCAAAACAACCAGCACCTGCAGCAAATCCAGAATACTTTGGACAGCCTTTCGCAGATAATACCCGGATTGAACAAAAAGGTGCAGCTGTCTATTTCCGGTGTACCCGCCCAGGATTATTTACGGGCAATCGGCAGGGCAAATAATATCAGCTTTCATATCGACCCCTCCGTAAATTTCACTGTAAATAATACTTTCAGCGATGTTACCGCCAGCAATATCCTCCTGCTGCTAGCCCAGCAATACAACCTGGATATCAGCGCCACGGGCATTATAATTGTCATCAAAGTTCATCAGGAACAACTCGTCGTGTTGCGACCAAGGGCCAAAGAGATAAACGTCCGTTACCGGGAACTGGATAATGCGCTGAGCATGGATTTAAGCAATGACAGCCTGACGGCTGTCGCTAAAAAAATCACGACGCTGTCCGGAAAAAACATCATCGTCCCGCCCGGCTTACAGGGAAAAATGGTGACCGCATTCATATCCGGTGCGAGCTTCGATGTGGCGATGGATAAACTGGCTTTCTCCAACGAACTGAAAATGGTAAAAACCAACGACAGCTTTTACCTTTTCCAGCCTTTAGACGACAACGAGCAATTGTATGTCAACGGCGACCGCAAAACCGATGTCAAAAGGATATTCAAGCCTATCAATAATGCGCCCGCCGGCAACCTTGGCTTGTCCGTGCAGACCGTCGGCGGGCAAAAACTCATTTCCGTAAGTTCAGCCAACTCGGGCATAGCAGAACTGGTGAGGTCGGCGTCGCAGGAAATGGGCAAAAGCTATTTCGTGTACTCGGAAATCAAAGGCACCATCAATACGATCAACGCCAACGACCTTACGTACGAGAATTTCCTGAACCTGGTATTCAAGGGTACCGATTACACCTTCAACCAGGCGGATGGGGTTTATCTGATCGGCGACCGGAAACTGGAAGGCCTGCGCAGCCATAAGGTAGTGATGCTGCAGAACCGATCTATCGATACGGTCCTGGCATTGGTACCAGCAGAATGGAAGCGCGGTGTGGAAGTTAAAGAATTCCGGGAGCAGAACACCTTGATATTATCGGGCTCGAAGCCGCAGATAGAAGAAATTGCTTCCCTGATCAAGCAGATAGACGTTTTGGTGCCCCAGATACTGATAGAGGTAACGCTTATAGATGTCCATAAGACCCGTCGCGTCTCTACCGGCATCTCCGCAGGCACGGCGGATAGCATAAAAACGGGCGGCACACTGCTTCCGGGACTGGACTATACTTTCGGGTCCAAATCGGTCAACGAATTCCTCAACAAAGTGGGGGGCATCTTTTCGACCAACCTTGGGCACGTCACGCCGAATTTCTACCTCAATGTGAGTGCCCTGGAGTCTAAAAACAATATCGATGTGCGGTCGGTCCCTAAACTGGCCACGCTCAACGGACATACCGCATCTTTAAGCATAGGCAACAGCGTTTTTTATAAGAACGTGACCCAGAACCTTTACCCCTCGGCGGCGACCAATACCTCCGTCTTCACGAACGAGTATAAGGAATCGGATGCCAACCTGACCATCAGTATCCGTCCATTGGTATCGGGCGACGACCAGGTGACGCTCGGCATAAAAATCGATATTTCGGATTTCACTTCCTTGCCTACTGATGGCTCGCCGCCGCCAAAGTCAACCAGTAAATTCGAGTCTACGATAAGGGTACATAACGAAGATATGATCGTGCTTGGCGGCATCGAGCGTACCGAAGACTCCGATAACTCCTCAGGCGTACCATTCCTCTCGCGCATACCTATCCTGAAATATATATTCAGCAGCAAGAGCAAGACGAAGTCGAAAGTGGTAACCCTGGTATTCATCAAGCCAACCATCATCAGATAGCCAGGTGGAAATATTAGCGCAATATTACAGGATAAGCAAAGGCACGGGCATCCATATCCATATAGGGAACGATGGGAGCGCTACTTTCGCGGTATGCGGACTGGAGCTGCATAAAGACCGGCTGGATTTCAAAGAAAAAGCTGTGGGCCTTGCGTCTTTAAAAGAACCGACTGATAATTCGTCGGCCGCAAACGCCGCAGTGGTAATAACCGGCAAGGGTATCCTGATAAAGCAATTAGCGAAGCGCGGCCATACCGATAAGGACAATTTTTCGGACGTGCTGACTAATGCGGATCTCGATGATTTTTACGTGCAGGATTTCATCAACGGGGATAATTCCTATGTAGCGATGATACGCCGCTCAGAAGCGGATAAGTGGCTTAAGATAATCATAGAGAAAGGCCATAAGCCCCTGATGCTGTGCCTTGGCCCCTTCCCCGTCGAACATATTTTCAACCAGCTCAATGTTTACGGTGAAACGTTCAATTTCAACGGCCATTCGCTCCAACGCGATAAAGATGGCTTATGGCTCGGTTACAAATACGCAGCAGAGGCCGTATCCCCATTCCTGATCAAGGCTGAAAACGAACCACTGGATGAAAAATTAGTGCTGGCTTACGCGGCTGCTTTCCAGTTGCTTTTATCCGGGCAATTACTGCCGATACGGACAGACGACACCGAACTGGAAAACAAATTGCAGGATGCGCTGCTGGAGAAAAAGTTCCGTGCAAGGCTTGCGGTATTGCTGGGCGGCATCTTTTTATTGTTGATGCTCAACTTCATTGTTTTTTTCTCGCTCAATTCCTCCAATCAGGAACTCGCGCAAAAGGTGAGCCGTAATACCCTCAATAGTAGCCAGACCGAAAATATCAACGATGCGATCCAACAAAGTGAGCTGCTTTTAAAAGATCTGGGCTGGGATGGCGTGCCCAATAAAACGATATTCATAGACCAGCTTGCCCAATTATTACCCGCAAATGTCAGTTGGGAATCGGTCAGTGTCGACCCACCGGATGCAGCGGCTTTAAAAACGCAGCGGGCAGTGCGATTTACCCAGAGGCATATCACCATCATGGGAAGTTCCGCCAATATACTTCCTGTGAACGAATGGATAGCACGCGCTAAATTGAGGCCCTGGGTAAAAAACATCCGGATGGAAAGCTACTTATTCGACAATGAAGAAGGGACAGGAAAGTTCACCGTTTCTATAGATTACTGAATATGATGAAGGCTTTTTTTATCAAAAACAAATACGGGTTATGGATACTGTCTGCAGCGTTGCTGTTCGTCAGCTATCAGCTGGCTTTGAAAAAAACTTTGGAAGCCTGGCAATTGAACAATCGTTTGAAAACGCAATTGAATAATGCGGGCGACCTTAGCTACCAACCTGCCTACCTGGAAAGGAAAAACGATAACTTAAGCAAGCTCGTAAAATCTTATTCCGCCGATACAGCAAATTTCAGGAGCGACATCATCGATAAGGTAGCATCGGTAGCCGCAGAAGGAAAAGTCAAGGTAACTTCCGTACCGCTACCCGATGTCGGTTCGCCGGATGAGCGTTTGATTATGCAGCCACTCGTACTTGAAGGCACGTACGCGGCTTTGATGATGACGGCTCAAAAATTATATGCGTTGCAGAGCATCGGCTTAGTCCGTTCGGTTACGCTGAAAATGCCGACCCAACGCCAGTCCCCAAAAAACAAGCCGCTCCTGATGCAGGTGTATATTGCAGCGATACGGCGATAGGCAATATTATTGGAAGCTATTGCTCATCTGGAAAAGCGGCAGATACATGGCGATGAGTATCCCGCCCACGATGATCCCCAGGAAAATAATAATCAGCGGCTCCATAGCGCTGCTGAGCGTGGAGGTCTTATATTCCACTTCCTCTACATATTGCTCGGATATCTTGGCAAAAAAATAATCTAACTGGTTGGTCTCCTCGCCCACCTTTACCAGCTGTACCATTTTCGCCGGATATATCTTGTACTGCTGCAAGCTTTGATAGAGCGGCTTCCCGTTCATGATATCCTGTTCGATCAAGCCTAACGATGATTCTATCGGATAATATTCGATCATCTGCCTGATCAGGGCGATAGCCTGCAACAAAGGCAGTTTAGCATTGATCAGCAGGCGCATGGAATTGCAGAAACGGGCAAGGTATATCTTCTGCACCAGGTTGCCAATGACCGGGACTTTCAATAGCATTTGAGAAGCAACTTCCCTGAACTTATCGGTTTTCCGGACAGCAAAGATGCCTGCTGCAATCAGGATAACAATCAACATGAACCCTAAGAAATTATTCTCCAGCGCCTGCGATATACTGATAATCTTTTCAGTGACGTATGGAAGCTTACCGCCGAAGCGGATAAACACATCGCCGAACATCGGCACAACGAATTTGAGCATGAAAAATACCGCACTGAATGAGGTAAGCAATACGATGCAGGGATAGGTAAGCGCGGATACGATCTTGCGCCGCTGCTTGATCTTGTTCTGGAAATATTTGGCAAGGTCCTGCAATACTTCGTGTAGCTTGCCCGACTCCTCGCCGATTTGCAGGCTGAACACCTCGTAAGCGGAAAAACGCCCGCTTTTCTTTAAGCTGCCCGAAAGCGAAGAACCGTTGGTGACTTCGGAAAGTATGGTGCCGAACAGGAGTTTGTCTTTTTCTTTTTCCTGGTCGGCAGTAATGAGTTCCAGGCTACTTTTTAAGTTGATGCCGGCTATCAGCAGCGAACTTAATTCGAGGTATAGATATTCTTTCTTTTTATCCGCCAGCTCTTTGCTCCCAAAAGAGATATCCTTGTTCAGCAATTCGATAATGCCGGTCGGCGCAGTCTTTTGGCTATCCGGCTTTTTGGCCTGCTGATAACGGTTGATGTTAATGGATGGCATTGGCTGTATCGGTCAAAAGGTCTTCGGAACTGTATTGCTTATGGTAAATATACGGTATCGTGCGGTTTTTGTAAACCAGGGCGAATGATAATCCATCGATGAGGGAG
The DNA here is from genome assembly GCF_056406215.1 of Mucilaginibacter sp. P1_D10. Classification (NCBI taxonomy): domain Bacteria; kingdom Pseudomonadati; phylum Bacteroidota; class Sphingobacteriia; order Sphingobacteriales; family Sphingobacteriaceae; genus Mucilaginibacter; species Mucilaginibacter sp. P1_D10. Next base: position 34,743 of record NZ_JBFUAP010000022.1, read on the forward strand.
TTGCCTGACTGCAGCCCATCCGTTTGCCCGATAGGCAAACCTTTAAAGCTGAAATCGATATTTTGCGTATTGACCTTGAATGTGTCGGTGATACCGGACGTACGAATGATAAAGGTTGGGGAAAATGCATAGACCGCACGCCTGTCCCGGCCTGCAAAAACCAGGCTGTCCGGCTCTTTGACAATATGCTGCGCCATGGCGAAATCTTTCATCAGCAGCCTGTCCAGTTGCGTAAGCTCCAGCACGCCTTGCTGGTCTTGCCGGTATTGATTGTAAGCATTGCTTACGATACCGAATACCGTGTAAGTAATGGAGATGACTATCGCTGATACGATCATCGCTATCGTAATTTCGAGGATGGTGTATGCCTTTAGTTTTATCTTATTCATCTATCAGCACCTTTCGCATCGTTAGTATAGTATCGCCTTTCTCATTCCTGGCCGCCAGCCGGATCTCGGTTAAAGCCGGGTTTTTCCAATAAGGAAGTATTTGCTGCTCGACGGTTAACCCGTCTATGTTGAGACTAGCCTGGCCCGGTACCAATTCATCCGCCCGTTCAGCATCGGCAATCGCTTTATCGAGGACTTTTTGGGCAGTTGCCTTCGTTACGCTCAGCGAGGAACGCGTTACGTTGGTTATGACGACCAAAGCGATACCGAACACGATAACAATCACGACCATCGCGATTACGGCTTCGACCAGGCTGGAAGCGTTGAGCATGATGCTTACTTTCTTTCGAGCCATTGCAATACTTTGTTTTTATTCGACGTGGAAGGCAGCAGCATGCTGCTTAGATAGTAAGGAGAAAGCTTTTTGGCATCCAGCGTATTGCCGATAAGGTAGTTCTCGTAGGCCGAAAAATTATTCTGATAAAGAAAGCGCCCTGTGAATATACTGCCATAAACAACGTTGTTATTTTTATACGAAACAATCCCCTGCGAGTACACCTGCCCTTTCACGGTCACATTATCGCCCAATTTGATTACTGGCAGCAAGGAGGCTTTGAATTCTTGCCATGCAGCTACAGTGCCGTTCACGACTGTATGGTTGCCGATGCTGATGAGCGCGCGTCCCTTATCTAATGGGTTGCGCCGGAGCACTGCCAGGCAGGAAGGATAATCAAAAATGCAGCGTTCGCCTACGCTGATGGAATCGGTGGCGATGAACTGCGCGTTGCCATGGAAACCGCTGCTGATGACGATGCCGGGTGCCCTGACGACTATGTTGCGAAGCGATGCCGACGCGTCTATCGTCAACGTCGTATCAGAGGATATGATAATGTTGCCTTCGATATCGATATCATGCAGCGTCGCTGCATTTTTGCCCAGATATAGATAACGTACCGGCTGAAGGAACGAGTTTTTGATCGAATCCTCCCGCGGCACCCATGTATTGGCCTTTAAAGGGAAATCAATCGTGTTATCGAGGAGCTTAAGCCGCTTAGGGTTCAACGGAGGGAGCTCTCTTCCGCTGTTCGTTATCCTTCCGATAACGAGATGTTTGTCGCCCTGATAACCGTTGCCGTCTACATAGGCCTCCCTGATACCAGCCTTAGGAATCGATGCAGTCCCCCGGATAAAGGCTTTGCCGCTGACCGATAACGGCCTGTCTTCATCGGGTACGTAGAGTGCGACCCACTTCGCAGTATCGATGGCATCCGCAATCGTGAAGGCGTTATAAACGGTGTCGCCTTGCTTGAATGCTTTGGCAATGCCTACATCGAAGATGCCCCATGGCTTGCGCTGTACCGAAACGGAATCGTCGGCCTCGTTAAACAGGCCGAACCTGCTCTCCTCCGGATAGGTGTTCGCGGTATCGGCCAACAGGATATTGGTAGCGGATGCCAGGTTAAGCTGTAGTTTTGATTTACGGAAGCTGCTTTGATATTGCGCGCGGTAGAAGTACCCTGCAACGATAACGGCAGAACATAGTACAGCAATGACTAATGCGATAATGATGACCATGTATAAAGCGGATGCCCTTATCATCGTTTTTGTTACTGGCCTGCCGTTTTCACTGTATCGCGTTTAGGGCTTTTATGGGAGAAAAGCTTCCTGATGAACGGGATCGGCTTTTTGGCCAGCACGCCTTTTTTGTAATACGTTACGCTGACAGAGTCTTTGCCGTAATGGTCGTAAAGATATCCGTCAAACTGGCCTTTAAAATATTTGCCTTGCTGTGCCAATGAACCGTTGGCATCGAACTTGCTGAAGTCCCCTGACTTGAGGCCATTTTTCCAGGTGATTGTTTGCACTAGTAGGCCACCTTCCGTCCATTCTTTCCAAATGCCATTCTTTAGGCCGTTTTTGAATGTGCCTTGCTCTTTTATATTCTTGTTGGGGTAGAATTCGGCATATGCTCCGTTCAGTAATTTGCCGCTGTAACCACCTTGCGTGGTATGTATCCTGTTCGCGCTGTACCAAAAATATAAGAAGTCTGTTTTTACATCTATATCGTTTCCCACCGGCTCTACTTCAAAAAGCAGGCTCCTGTCTGCTTCGTTTATACGGACACGGTTCGCGCCAAAACCGGGCAGATTTTGCGATGATGCACCCTGCATCCAGCAACAAAATATAATCACTATCACATACCTGTACATATCCTATTGGCTGATTTTGATAAATTTGGTCTTACCCTGGAATGCAACTTTCACTGAGTCCTTGGCATTCCGGAGCAACTTTACATTTTCCGATGTCTCGCCTTCCGCTAAGGTAAAATTTCTGCCGTTGATGTTCAGCATCGCGAGGGGCTTTTTCGAACCTGCGCTGATGATATAGCCGGAATAACGGATAAACCCCCAGTTGACAGGCGGCACGAAGGGCTGTGCCGCCACCGAAGGCGTCTTGATTAATTTATTCACTGCAATTACTGCCGTATCTTTGTCTTCTGCAGCCCCAAAAGGGTCGCGGTAGTTGAGCATCAATTTGGTGGTATCTTTTATGGGCGCATAATCGTTCGGCGTTTCTTTTTTGTCGGCCACTGCTGGCGGCTGTAAATCAGCCCCATCGTTTGCGCTTACCGCAACAAAAACCCGGTAGATGATCATCCCCCAAACAACAACGACCACTAAAAGCAGCACATAGGTAAGCGGCTTGTTTTTCATGGCCCTTTTATTTGATAACAAAACTACGCATTACGCTCGCCTGCCCTTCATTGCCCGCAGCATCAACCGCGCTTACCTTCCAATATACCCGGTCGCCCGAATTGCCCAAATTGAAGTTGCTGCTCAGGCCACTGACAATTGTCGGATAGCTTGCGTTGTATGCCGAAGTAGAATCTGCCTTTAAGACGTATAGCTTATATGCCGAAGCGGTAGTTACGGCACCCCATTGCAGGTTTACCGGCAAGGCGACCACCTCGCCTTTACCCGGCGAAGTCAAACTCACCTGTGCAGGCGGGATATGGTCTGAACGGATATTCCTCGTGGATGACCATAAGGATTGCGCCGTATCGTTCTCGGCCCTCACCCGCCATTGGTACAACTGGTCTTTCGGGAAGGTAAAAGCATATTGCTGCGCGGCTATCGGTTGGTTATAAATAATCTTGCTCTCATCCGCAAAGCTGTTGGTATCTACCTGCAGGCGGTACCGGGTTGCCCCAAACATGTTGCCCCATTGAAAAGTCACAGCGCTTTGGTTCGTTAACGCGTTATTTCCGGGTGCGCTTAGCTGCACAGATTGTTGCTTGATAGATGAATACAGCACCTCGAAACTCCCCGCTGCACTGTAAGCCGTTTGCGAACTGCCATTCTCCGCCCTAACCCGCCACTGGTATTGCCCCGGTGCCAGGCTCAGGGCCAGTTGATTTTTATTGACGACTGTATCTGCAATAAGTGCGCCGATGGTATCGAATTGGGGAGTAACGATTTGCAGGCGGTAGGTTAAAGCATCCTCAACCTCGTCCCACCAGAAAGTTATTGTGTAGTTTTTGCTTTGGTAATGCGCTCCAGGCGCAAGTAATTTCACTTCGCGTTTATCGATGGAGGGCTCGATGAAATCCTTGCAGGATGCCATGCCCAGCAGCAATAATGCGAACAATATATAGCGAAAAGGTTTAGTGCTCATCAAGCACTAAAATAGGCAAAAATCGAGGATAAAATTAAATGTGGATTAAATTTTTTCTTGTTGCGTATGAGTACCAAGCAAGCCCAACCGTGAAATTGCAATTAGTTGCCTTGGATGCCAGCCATAAGTTAGCACAATTAAAAAATTGGGGGTTATCCCCACAATAAGCCGAAAGCACATTTACATTCCAGGTCGAAGTTATAAACTGTGAACCGTAGAGAGGCTATAGATTTTAGGCTCATTTCTTTGCAAGTGGTTGGGCATGACAAACCTTTACTCACTTCGCTGACACTTCATTTCCCCGCAAGGCTAGGTAATTACCGAATGCTGATCACACTAAAGCTAGAACCACAACTAAATTAGGCTACCTAAACAGACGTAGCCGTGTAAGAGCAGGGGAGGCTTGTATTAAAATCTATTCAATACATCGAAATTGTAAAAGCTAATAAAATTTGATTTTAGACAACTTTTTAAGATATTTATATAATAAGCATTAGCGATAAATAGAATAATTAGGTTGGAGACCTATTCGGTGACCCAACATAAGCTTAGATTTTAAATAGCTGATTTAGAGAACACAAGAGTTTTACGCTTGTTCCCTCCCTCTCCGCAATTTATATATCAAACGATTCAAAAAGAGGCTGTATCATAAATCATGATCAGCCTCTTTCTCCTTTTTAAGAAAGTTTGATATCCACTTTTTTCCCTGTTTTAGCAGCAAGGAATATTGCATCAATAATCTTCATATCTTTTACCCCTTCTTCGCCATCTACCGGTACAACTGGTTTCTTGTCATCAAATATGATGCCCGCGAACTCGTCCATTTGTACGGTTTGGTGGGTGGTAATAGGTTGGGTAAGTTCACCTTTATGGGTACGCCCCTGTATAGGGCCATAACTTGTGGAAGGCTGCATTTCCGCGAAGCCTTTGTCGCCGTCGAGGAAAAAACGGTCGAGGTTGTTCATGTTATAGGTTGACAGGCACGATGCTACCGCGCCGCTCGGGAAGCCAAACTGGAACTGAATAGTTTCATCAACACCTTCTTTAAATTTCTCATGATCGGTTTTAGTTTCCTGGGCGGTAACCCATATCGGCTCCTCGCCGGTCATATAACGCGAACCGTTAATGGCGTAAATGCCAATATCCATCATAGCGCCACCGCCGGCCAGCTGCTTATTTAATCGCCATTGAGTAGGGTCGCCGATGGTAAAGCCGCATTGCCCCTGAAAAAACTTGATCTTGCCGAACTCACCGGCTTGCCTCATCCGGATAACCTCCAGTGTTTTGGGTTCAAAGTGCATACGGTAGCCAACCAACAGCTTTACACCTGCCTTTTTACAGGCATCAACCATTTCCTGCCCCTGCTGGGCATTTACCGACATTGGTTTTTCGCATATGGCGTGTTTGCCGGCTTTGGCTACACGTATTACCTGATCGTGATGCAAGCCATTGGGAGTTATTACATATACCGCGTCAATATCCGGGTTGTTTTTAATGTTATCAAAGTTTTCATAATTGTAACAATTCTTCTCGGCGATACCATATTTGCTTTGCCAGGCTTTAACTTTTGATGGCGTGCCACTTATTACACCAACCAGTTTTGCTTTTGTACATGATTGCATGGCTTCGGCAACACGGGTACCATAACTCCCAAGTCCCATAATAGCTACGCGCAGTACTTTGCCATCATAAGTTTTTTCGTTGTTGTCTGTGCTGTTTGCCCACCCCGAAAGCGGTGCCAGGTGTAGGGCCAAAGCCGATACACCCAATTTTTGTAAAAAGTCCCGACGTGAATTCATAGCTAAGTTTTTTGGTTTTGAATGTAATCTACACATTTCTTCAGGAATACTTAATTTCCGGTAATATTTTTTGTAATGTGTTGTAAAACAAACGTTCTTTTTATCAAAACCGAACAATTAAATCGGGGTATTTGTTTATAAGTAATTGATCTTTAATTATTTAAATACATTAATAGACTGGGGAAATAAAAAAGCCCTTTAATATGCAATTAAGGGGTTTTGTTGACGTTTTCAACGGAGAGAGAGGGTTCAGAATTATTTCCCTGTGCGCTATTGATTATTAGCACTTATAAAACAATCACCTTTTTATTTAAAATATTTAAGATGGATTCGGCTTAAAATCTTTAGCAATTGAGGGGAACTATTGTTGTGGTTGAATATCGATAATTTTTATGCCGCCGTCATCATGGATTCGGGCTTTAGGTCGTAATGGTATCAATTTCTCATGATTAAACATGCTGGGTCTAATAGACAGCCATCTTTAAAATTCCGTCACTTAACCCAAAAAACCTCGGGCAGTTTTAATCAACCTACATATTTTTACCAGGGGATACGCATCGTGGTGTTTTTCGTCGGCTCGTGATAGGGTTATTACCGGTTGCTAATGACGCCAAAGCTGGAATGAGGAGTCGGTACAAAATATGCTTTGGTGTATTGCCGTACGGTATGTTTTTATTTCTTATAAAAATCTGAATTTCCAGGTGAAAGAAAAATTTGACTTTTGCTCATTTTTTACGAAATTTATATCATAAGCATTAGCGATAAATAGAGTATTTAGGTTGGTGACCTATCCAGTGACCTAACATAACCTTAGACTATAAATAGCTGATTTATAGAATACAAGCCCATGTAGCTTGTTCCTTCCCTCTCCTCCAGTTTATATATCAAACGATTCGATAAACGTCTTAAGAAAATTGAATAAAGGGGCCTTCCCTTATAAAAACCCATCAAAACGTTCAATAAATGATATTAAATAGGTGACCTTTTCGAGACCTTCAATATATCCAGGTAATTGAGCGGTCACCCAAAAGAGATAAATGATATGAGTTTAAAAAGTGCACTACCGCTTCGATTGGCAATCAAAGTATCCACCGCAAATTTTTGACAAATAATACGAAACGCTTATCTTCATACCGCATCTGCAACGCTGTGAGCAAAGCGGTGAGTGCGAAACGGAGCCGTTATAAGTCATTGATTGTAAGATTTCTAAAAGGAGATAAATATTCCCCTATGGCTGCGCCAATGGCTGTCTCCAGTAATCAAGTTCAGCGGGAGCAGGACTCGAACCTACGACCTTCGGGTTATAAGCTGTAACCAGCAAAAACTGCAGACAAGCCAATATTGATAAATATAATATGCTGCATTTTTTAATAAATAATCTAAAGATCATATGATGTGCATTATAAGGGTGTGTTTTTTAAGTAGATTTCTAATTTGCCACCATTCATAATGTCAGTATAGCGGATTAAATTATCCGTAATCGTTCGCCCGTTCAATTTTACGGTTTGGATATATTTGTTTTGTTGCGTCAAACCGTAACAATATATCCGAAATTTTCTTCCATTTTTTAATTTTATGGCTACTTTATTAAACAATGGAGAACAAAGTATAAATTCGCCCGAAACAGGATTTAAAGGATAGAAACCCATAGACGCGAACATATACCAGGCCGACATTTGGCCGGCATCATCGTTTCCACCCAAGCCTCCGGGCCCGTCGTTGTATTCTTCGGCTAATATTTTGCGTACTACGGCCTGTGTTTTCCATGGTGACGGGGTATAGTTATACATGAATGGGATCTGATGTCCGGGTTCATTGCCATGCCAGTATTCATTTTTAGCAAAAAGAGTATCCAACTCGCTTTCAAGCTTAACCGGGCCGCCCATTAACCGGGCAAGCCCGGGCACATCTTGCGGAACATAAAAAGTATATTGCCTTGGTGTTCCTTCGGTGATATAAGTTTGCCTCACATCCGGATCAAAAATTTTAGTCCAATTACCATTTTGCATCCGCCCTCTTACAAAACCCGCAGCCGGATCAAATACGTTTTTGTAATTATCTGCCCTTTTCATCAATGATCTGTAATCTGCATCAAACCCTAATTTTTTCGACAACTGCGCCAAGGCATAATCATCATAAGCATACTCCATGGTACGGCTTACCTGCTCCTTCTTATGAAAAGCATCGTTAACGCTGTCTTCCAATGGTATATACCCATATTTCAGATATGATATTAGCCCTCGCCGGCCTTGGCCATTTTTATAGTCCTGTTCTTTTTCAGGCAGATCAAATGCATTTCTCCTCATTAACCGGTATGCTTCGAAAACATGAGCAGTGGCAATGCCCTTTAAATAGGCCGATGTAATAACGGATGTAGTATGATCGCCGATCATTTCTGATGTGTAGTTATTCCAGCAGGGGAAAATCGGCAGCCAGCCGCCCTGCTCTCCTTTTAGCATCAGCGACTGAACAAGATCATTTACCAACCGGGGGCGGAGTATTTCTAAAAGCGGCACTTGCGCCCGGTAGATATCCCATAATGAAAAGTCGTCGTAATAATTACCATTACCCATTTTTTCTAACTGATAATTACCTGCAAAACGGGGGTAAACACCATCAACATCGCTATACAAACGGGGATGCTGCATGGCATGATAAAATGAGGTGTAAAAAATATGTTTATCAGTTTTGTTTGTAGTAGTTACTGTTATCTGCTTTAAAGTCTGCTGCCATATTTGTCTGCACTTTGCCACGGTATTAACAAAATCCCATCCCGGCAACTCGACAGCAAGGTTTTTACGCGCACCTTCCAGACTGCTGAAAGATGTACCAACCTTTATAGACAGCTTTTCGCCTTTTTGCATCTTAAAACCTAAAAACGCGCCTATGCTTTTTTGCGCAGCGATACTGTCTTTTATAAAAACCTTATCGCCGGCAAACGTGCCCTTGGTTACCAGTATTTTATTTATTTTAATTACAAAATAACCGTTAAACCCCGCTGATTTCCCCCAACCCTGGTAAATACGGTGTACAGGATTATAGCCATATATCTCCCCTTTTTTTGCATCAATTTTAATATAGCCTTCTCCATAATCGCTATTGGGCGTAATCAAAAGGTAGAGACTATCCGTTGCATCGGCGGTAAATTCCATCATGCCGCATCGCGGTGTAGCGGTAACAGCAGCACGTATTTTGTATGATAAAAGGTTAAGCCGATAAACATAGGGCGACGATTGCTCATCCTTATGATCGAATTTGGCAGAATAATTTACGGTTTTCAAACTGCCTGTTACCGGCATTATGGTTAAGCTGCCATAATCCTGCATACATGAGCCACTTATCCAGTGCGAGCCTCTAAATCCGCTAAAAAAATTGTCTTTATAATAATACGGCGGTGTGCATTTTGATTCTGATGCCTGTGTCTGTGGTGTCCATTGCGTCATGGCAAAGGGGGTACATACTGATGGTATTGTATTGGCAAAATTTTCCTGCACCGAGCCTAATTTTAAGGCTGATGGCGTAGTACTGCTTGCCGTTCCGGATAAGGGATTAACATATTTAACAAGGTTTAACTCCTGTGCAAATGCGCCCGCGCATGTAGTAGATAATAGTATTAATAAAAAAAACGCTCTTGCATTTAACATCATTACTAATCGTAGTGAAGACTAATCTCAATTCTAATATGGTAATAATATTCAATGCCGTTTAGCTTATTAAACGGCATTGAATAAAATCTATAATTTAACAGTTGCCGGAAGGTATTTAGCGATCAGATCTTCATAATAAGGTTTTAATTCAGAAACCACGGGCGGCTTCGGGCTTTTTGAATACAGGTCATAAGGATTAAATTTATCAACCCATTTAAACATTTCATGGTCATGTGCATTAAGTAAATGATCATAAGCATGCTCACGATGCTGTGAATAAAATGAGTGATAACGAATCATGTACAAGCCTGGTTCAGGCAGATAATCTTTTGTTAAATGATACAGGTATTCATCATGCCCCCATGATAAATGCACGTTGTCCATTCCGCAGTGCTTCGAGTAAACACCATATTTGGTATTGTAGCGCTCATCATTTACATCAGGATTATCCGAAAAAAATTCAGGATAAACTATTTTGTCCGAAAACTTACACCCCACCGGGTATGAATCGCCCACAACGTTCCATTGCGGCTCGCCAAACAGGCAAAGTACCTTACCCAGGTCATGTATAAAACCGGTAAGCACAAACCAGTCCGGGTGCCCGTCGGCGCGTATGGCTTCGGCAGTTTGCAGCAGGTGCTGCAGCTGATCAAGTTGTAAATCAGGGTCAGAGTCATCTATTAGTGTATTAAGGTACTCCATTGCTGACCACCACGGCATTTCCTTCTTGTCAAACTTCAAAAAGTTAGCCTTTTTGGCTAAAACATTTTCATAGGTTTGATATTTATGATTAAGCCGGTAAAACTCGCGTACGCCGTCTATCTCCGGGCCGTCATAGTTCCTGAACTCATCCTTTTCCTTAGCCGGCTTTCCGGCCTCCGGGTATCTTTTAAGTACATCCTCGTCCCAATCTTCAAGACTGTGTAAAGGCGACATTTCATCTTTAGGTGGTTTTGTCATAACTTTTATGGTTTAATAAATACTCTTTTATTTGTGTTACTGTTTTACCAGCCGCCAGGATAAATAAAGAAACTGTGTTGCAGCCTGAACGACGGTTCATTTATAATAGGTTTAGTCGGATAATTTAAAGTTGATAAAATTTACGCCCAAATATGATTTACCACCGCCTTTTATTTACGTAATCGTTTACGTGCTAATAATAAACCTATGGCGTTATTGCACCTTTATATTTTGCCCGGCGCTGCCTGGAATCCTGATGTGTTTTAAGATCAGGCCGCTTACCTTATTGAGCAATATCACCGGTTTCATTTTTACCTGCGGGATACTTACCGCGTTTAGGTCGAGCCCATGTACATCATCGGCAATAAAAGCAGGGCGATAATCGGCTCCTTTACAGGTTAACACCATATTCTTAATTTTGATGCCAGCGGCATGCCTAATATAAAAGCCCCATGCCGGCAATTCGCCAAACATGGAGAACTCGGGGTAGTTAGGTATTCTTTCGGGTACTTTTTCAAGTGAATCTATCCCAAAATGGGCTACCTCCTTTTTTGCGCCTCCAGCATAATTGATGGTAATATTTTCAAGCGTAACGCCCTCTACTCTGCTACCCGGTATTCCGGTAACAGATGATGGAAAAACATTATGTGGCACCATAACTACAGGCCCTTCCATGGGGTAACCGGCATCGGGCTTACCAGCCGGCACATCAACTTTTACATTGCCAATATATACCCTACGCAAGATTCCCGCAGGTGCTTTTTGGTTACGATGCCCCAGCCTGATCACAAGAGCATTACCCGTATTGGTGGCCTTAATATTACGGATGTCAATATCTTCAAGTGTTCCGCCGTCAACAGTTTCAATCGCTATTGCCGATCGGTAAGTGTCATAAACGCTGATATTTCTGATGGTTATCTTTTTGAATGCACCATGCGAAGCGGTGCCGAATTTCACTGCGCTTGCGCTTGAACGCACCCTGCAATTAGCAATGTAAATATTTTCGCAGGCGCCATTCCTGTCTTCGGATTTTAGGCAGATCCCGTCATCGGCAACATTAAAAAAACTATTCGTGAGCTTTACATTTTTACAATCCACAATATCTATCCCATCGTTGTTCCAGTAGGTAACACTTTCCACCTTTATACTGTCAATCACCAGGTTTGAGCAGTTTTTATAATTCTGGATCCAGCATAAGCCGTTTTTAATGGTTATGTTTTTAATTTTTATATCGCCGCAGTTTTTAAACTCAATAAGTTTAGGCCGATTATCTTCTGTTGGTCGCATCTGGTGCCAGGGATTGGGCGTGCGCCATTCCGTATCAATTAAGGTACGGGCATTTAACCGGCGGTAAATATCCTTTAGTAAATCCTCTCCCTGCCCATCAATAGTTCCCTGCCCGGTTATAGCAATATGGCGCTGATTGTTTGATACGATAAGTGGGGATGCCTTACCTTCGCCATAATCAGCCCGGATTGCGCTTCCCAACAAAACTGCATTTTTGCCAAGACGCAATTCAACGTTTGATTTGAGGGTGATAACCCCGGTAACAAACTTCCCGGCAGGAACTAAAACCAGGCCGCCGCCATTGGCCGATGCTTCATCAATAGCCTTTTGAATTGCTGCTGTATTGTTAGTTTTACCATCGGCTATAGCCCCATAACGTTTAATATTATAGGTTTTTATTTGTGCCGATGCGGCTGTACTGATAAAACCAGGTAACAAAAGGACGAAGAGTATTTTGAAAATGTTTTTCATTTAAATAGTTGATATAATTGGCTAAACTTTTAAAAATAACTTATTGCGATACAGGAGGTATAAAAACAGGAGTTGTACCAGGGTAATGCTTACCGCCGTCCACACGGCTTGCCATGCCACCGGGGTTAGGTGAACAAGTCCTCCTAACAAATAGGCTGCAGTATGGCCGAAATCAACCAGGCCTTCTGAACACAGGTAAATCAATATAGAATTGGTTCCTATCCATACAAAAGGGATAGCCCATTTTTTAAGCCCTGCTACATCAATAACCAGGTAAAATACCGATAAAAGGATCATGCTACAGCCGCCCACATACAACACGAACGAACTTGACCATTAGCGTTTATTGATAGGAAACTCCGGGTTCCATAGCCAGCCCAATCCAATTAATAACACACCTGCCCCAAAAAGCAACATGCCTTTTTTGAACATAGGCCAGCGGGGCGATTCTAACTTTAAAAAGCTTCCCGTAAACACACCAAGCAATGCTGTGCCTATAGCGGGGATTGTTGAAAGTACGCCCTCGGGATCATGTATTTTATCATGCAATCTACCGGGCAAAAGCAGCCTGTCAACATACGATTCCAGCGAGCCCTGCATGGTTAGCACACCTGCGCCATACCCTGGCACAGGGATAAATAACATTGCCGCCCAATAGCCTATCAAGATCCCTGCAAGCCAAAGCATTTGCCCGCGTAAGTTAAAATTGAGATAGATGAGGCCGGCAAAAAACCAGGCCAACCCGATACGCCCCAATACGCTGGCAAAACGCGTGTTCTCATACCCATTAAATTTAAGCGCACCGTTTACCACCATCCCCAGCAGTATAAGTATCAATGTGCGCCGCAACATGGAAAGATAAATATCCCGCTTGGCTTTTGCCGGCAGTTGACTGGCCGATTGAACACCCGCCTTAGCAATTTTATTACCTGTAGAATAAGGCATTGATGCACCAGCGATGAACAGGAATAATGGAAAAATCATATCATAAAAAGTGATGCCGTTCCATTCGGTATGGTGCAGTTGGCCCGAAAACCACAAAAGCAAGGGCCACCGGGTAACCTTCGCCAGCGTATGGATGATTTGCTCGCCGCTCATGATCCAAAACATATCAAACCCACGAAGCGCATCAAGAGAGACCAGTCGTTTGGTTGGTTTTATAGTCGATAAGGATGTCATTTTTAACTATTCATTATTTATAAGCCGCAGCTATCCGTTTACGATATTTGTTGTAAATAGCATTGGCCTGGCTTACGCTGCTGCCGCTTGCCTGTAATGGGTAATTTTTATGGCTGTTTACCCACTGCCATTCCCATTGACTGATTGATTTATCAAAGCCCGTTATATCAGCCTCCTTGCCCTGTTGTAGCGCATCATTCAGCAAAGCGAAAAACTTTTCCCAACGGACTTTATAGAAATCATTGAACAAACCACTCCATTGCCTGCATGAGTACTCATGCAACGGACTTTTGGCATCGCCCCAAAGGGTAATCAGGTCGCGGGCATTGCGTTCATACAGATCCTTTTCGGCTATTGTATTGCCTTGCTTACGGGCATCAGCCAACCATGGCCCCAATAAAAAATCCTTACGGGTTGCTAACAATGCATCCATATCACTAATAAGCTGCAGGTATTCCCGGCTGTACCTTTTAAATTCGGCTATATTTTTTTGACGATAAGCATCTACCCATTTTTTTTGCAGTGGCAAAGCGTAGTTGGCCAGTGCCTGCCGGGTAATATCTACCAGGTCATAACGGAAACCATCACTATTACTACAGGTTGGGATTGCCTTCATCATCGCATCCCATGCAGGTAAAAAATCTTTGGGTTTGTAGTTAAACGTAGTATGTGTCCATACCGTATTTGAATCAAGCGTTGGCCGGCCGGTAATAATAGATTCCGATCCATCCCTTATAACTTTCCCACCGCTGTAAACGGTATTGCGCAATACCTTCCAGGCCTGTTCGGTATATTTATTAATATGACCGTAACGATTTAACTGGTATTGATTTATCCATTCATCAAGGTTGATCGGTTTATCCTGCCATGTGTTAGCGGTCATGAGTTCGTAAAGCACCGGGTTTTGTTCAATGGCTTCCATAGTAAGGCCTATCCCCTCCAATTGCTTTGATTTTGGGTCGTTTAGCGCTGCAGCCGGGCCATTGGCCACTTCATTCATGCGGCCAAAAAGCACGATGTTGCCCCCAAAATTGTGCAGCATATTCCATATCCAGGGTTTGCCGTAAAAAGCATCGGTACGTTTCCAAACCGGTTGAATTTCGGCGGCAAGGTCAAGAATGATCATGTGTTCATTGGGCACTGCATCCAGCAGGGCCTTGATCTGGGGGGCATTCCAAAATTTCCTGTCGCTGTAAAAAAGCCAGCCCTGCATTACCCAGGTTGCTTTTGGGTCGGCATTGCTCATGCCCTGGTACACCCGTGAACTTAAGGCTGAAAGATAAGTAGTATCATTGGTTGGCGGTTCGTTCTCGTTAAAGGTATCAGCAGAATATAAATGATCCGTTCCGTAAAGCTTGGTTTGTGTTTCAATAAACTTACGACCTATTTCGGCAAAAAGCGGGTCTTCAGTATCCAGTATGTAGGTATCGGCAAAGCCGTTTTTCCAATTTGTTTGTTTAAGTTTTGATGCCGGAAAATGCTTTTGGAATGACGGCGGCACATGCCCGGTGAAGGATTGTAAAATGGGTTTCATGCCCAGGTCGCGTTCGCGCTGCACTATTTTTTGCTGCAAATCGCGGTGGCTTTGCATCCAGCTTAATGGCAAAGGGCCACCCCAGCCATCAAGGTTGCCCATCCAAAACCACGAGAAGTAAGCGGGGCCGCAGAAGAACTCATTCAGATCAGCATCAGAAAAGCCCATGCCTTTGTAAACTTCATACCAGGTATATTCCTGACCGGTTAATGCCAGCGGCATATTGATGCCATGCAAGGCCATCCAGTCAATCTCCTTTTGCCATCTTTCCCAATTCCACCAGCTCATGCTGTAATTAAAGGTGCAATAATTAAGGTAATAGCGATATTGGTAGGGTGTATTTTTATGTACACGGGTTTTAATAACGGGTAGTTTTACAGGCAACTTCAAATTAACCCCATTCCAGGTTAGCTGGCAATGCGCATAGTTGGTAAGATAATCATATAAGGCCGATGCAACTGAAACACCGTTGGTTCCTCTTAGTATGATCTTACCATTACGGCTTTCTATTTCAAAAGCGTCTTTATCCGTAATGGGCAATTGTTCAACCAAAAATGCGGAAGCCCGTTGCGGAATTATCCTTTTTATGAGGGCATAAGATGCGGGAATATTAACCTGTGCAGACGCAGTATTATTACTTACAGCAACGGCAAGTAAAAAAAAGACGATGAATTTTAAGCAATAGCGCAAGTTGTTTTTCTTCATAAACAGTAGATAGGCCGATCAGTATAGCCAGATACTAAGTTAGTAAATGCCATAAAAAAACAGACAGAATATGGGCCGAAGCCCAAATCCTGTCTTTAAATTAAACTCCTTTTTTATTAATATCCCGGGTTTTGAACCAGTTTTGTATTAGTCATCATTGCACTAGTTGGTATCGGGAATATACGACGATATGTTTCTGTATTTGTTTTACCCAGGCCATAAGCGTTTTCGTACTGTCCAAACCGGATCATATCATTTCTATGCCAGGTTTCCCATGCAAACTCCTTACAACGCTCATTGTAAATGTCAGTAAGTGAAACGCTGGACAAAGCTGCAGAAGTGGTACGAACCGCTTTAACCTGGTTTACTAATGATAAAGCCGTAGCGCCCAGCGTTGGTGAGCCACCACGCAAAATAGCTTCAGCCTTCATCAGGACGATGTCTGAATAGCGAAACAAAGGAACATCGTTATTTTGGTTCCTGCTGATGGTGTTGGTATAATCTGGTAAAAATTTAATATTACGTATTCCAGTATTCCATCCAATTTCATCGTTACCCAGATCAAATGATGAATTAGTACCCGCCCGAACCGAACTGGCCGAAAGTGGAGCGAGGACCAAAGGATATGTATAAGTAGCAGAACCGTCTGCTCCGGTATAAAACTGGTTGTATCCAAGTTTGGTAGTTTTTACCATAATAGGTGTGCCATCCTGCCAGTATTGCGCACCGGTTAACCACTGTTTGTTGCGCACATCGTTAGGGTCGTCAAAATGGGCATAGAATTCGGCAGTTGTCATACGTGGTCCGCTTGGCTGGCTGTTTAATAGTCCATTGCCGGTATTTAAATTCATTACCGGGTCTGTATATCCGCCGGGGTTAGAACCGGAATATAAATAGCGTATTCCCAGGTTGCGGTTAAGGTCATAACGGGCATAGTACATGTTACCGCTTGTGGTAGTTGCATCATACGGGATAGCAAAAACGAATTCCTTTTTTGATGGCCCGTTAATTGGATAAAATTGTTGTAAATAGGAGCTCATGGGTTCCAAAGCATAGTAACCCGAACTGATGATCTGGTCGCAGGCTGCTATACAATCATTATAACGGGCTGTGCCGGTGTAAACCTCTGCGTTTAAATACATTTTAGCTAAAATGGAGTACGCGAGATCTTTGGTAACCAACCCATAAGTTGCAGTAGTCTGCGATTTAAGGTAAGGAATAGATGCTTTTAATTCGCTTTCCACATAATTAAAAACCTCTGCCCTTGGTGAGTTGGTCTTCAAAGTGGTAGCGCCGTATAAGGTATCGAGCGGTACGTTACCATATGAATCCATCATCATAAAATAGGCCAGAGAGCGCACTGTTCTTAATTCGGCTATACTGGTGTTTTTTGCATCGCCTACAGGAGCTGATTTGTTAAAAATCGATATGATTTGATTAGACGTACCAATAATCCCGGTTAAATAGCTCCACAATGAATTCACCCAGGCATTATCTTTCGTCCATGTATGGCGATGCAGTTCCATATATTTATTACCATCAAGCCAGTTTGAACCAAATGTAGCCAAAACGGCCTCATCGGTTGAACAACTTTGCGTAAACCAATATGACCCTGAAAAATCGTTGCGGATAGCGATATATGCCGGCCCTTCTGCCGAAATAAACTGGGCAGGCGTAAGCGGATAAACGGCGGGCGTAATTTCTGATGTAACGGGTACGTTAATTTTTTGACATGACGAGATCATTGCAACTGCCGACAGCAAGCCTAAAATCCCTAAAATTATCTTTTTCATATATTTTGTATATTATTCCTAAAATGAAACATTAAAACCTACTAACAGCGTGCGCGTTTTTGGGTAAAAATTATTGTAATCAATACCCGGTGATATGCCTCCCTGGTTAATTTCAGGATCAATACCCTTATAGCCCGTAATGGTAAATACATTGTTAGCGGTAAAATATAATCTCATACTACGAACGTTTTTAAAAGGATGAGGTAGGGTATAACCCAGTGTAGTATTGTCTAATCGCACGTATGATCCATTCTCCACATACCTGCTTGAATAGTAAGAGTTTTTTGCGTCAGTTACTTTATCATCTGCTGCACTATTTAATATGTTATTATTGGCAGCGCCGGCAACGTATGACAAGTCGGCTCGTGTAGCATTAAATATCTTGTTGCCAAAAGTGCCCCTGAAGAAAAATCCTAAATCAAAGTTTTTATACTTGAATGTATTGCTCCAACCAGCTAACACCGATGGTTGGGCGCTTCCCAGGTAATAATAGTCGGTTTTTATTGTTGGTGCATCGGTAGTTGTGCCATCTGCCTTATAGAAAAGTGATTTGCCACTAGCGTCTTTTCCAGCATATTTAAATGCGTAGAATTGGCCAAGCGGCTGTCCAACTTTTAAAATTTGCAAAGTGGCACCTGATTGGCCCGGACCTTCCGGATCAGAGTAAAGGGTTTCATCGCTATTACCATAAGGGCCCGATAAACTGGTTATCTTATTTTTATTATACGCAACATTAAGAGATGATGCCCACGAGAAATTGTCATTAACTATAGGTCTGGCATTTAGCGAAAACTCAATACCTTTGTTATTGATGCTGCCGCCGTTAGCCCATATTTTACCGCCTGGCACCAGCGATGGCGATACCGAGTAGTTAAATAACATACCGGTGGTGTTTTTATTGTATACTTCAATTGTACCTGTAATCCTACCTTTCAGTACACCAAAATCAAGCCCTAAATTGGTAGTCGCAGTTTTTTCCCACTGTAAATCGGGGTTTGAACCTTGTATCGGCCCGTAAGCAGCGGCTTGTACGCCATTGTTGTAATAGGTGCCGGAAATGCCATAAACCAGTTTAGCAGTATATGCTCCAATACCAGCCGAATTACCGGTAACACCATAACTGGCGCGTAATTTAAGGTCGGAGAAAAGCGTTTGATCCTTCATGAAATCCTCCTGGCTGATTCTCCAGGCAACACCCGCCGAAGGAAAACTACCCCAGTGATGATTATCTCCAAATACCGAGCTGCCATCACGACGTATGGAGCCCTGGAATAAGTATTTGTCCTTATAGTTGTAATTCACCCTTAAGAAGTCCGAAATCAGCAAATTTTCGCCAAAAGTAAGGTCATTACCAAGATTAATGCGATAGGCCGATATTGCATACGGGTTACCCAGGGTTAAGTTCTGAAAACCAATATTATCGGTAGGGAAATTAGTGCTTGATGCCTGGAAGCCATCTCCGTAAATATTATCCTGGTAGGAATAACCTAATACAGCATTGAAGGTGTGATCGCCGATCTGTTTATCCCAGCTTAAAAAAGTTTCCAGTGTTTTGGCGGAGGTTGAATAATCGGTTCGTAAAGCCGAACCATTGGTACCAAAAAGAGAACCGACTAAAGTGTGTCCAACGCCCAGGCCGGGATCCGGGTTATTATAAAAACTAGATGAAGGATATTTATTGAAATAACTGCTATAGAACTCACCATGTAATGTGGATGTTTTTTGGTAAGAAAGGTTTACATTGTAAGTTAAGTTAAAAGGTAACTTTACTGAAGTATTAAAACCGCCTAATAACACATTGTACTTGGTTTGATCCTGCGCATTATTAACCATTGCCACCGGGTTATAATATCCGGTAGTAGTGAGGTTTTCAAAATAAGTGCCGTCGGCATTCAATACGGGCGAAATTGGCAAGTGTTTCGCCGCTTGCAGTAACACAATATTTTGCAGCGGCTGGTTATTTGAAGTACTTACCGAATTTGATACATTAAGGCTGAATTTGATCTTATCATTCCAGGTGTAATGGTCAATATTGACGCGGCCATTTATACGCTCCAGTGAGCTGGCCGTTAATATACCCATCTTTTTCAGGTAGTTAAGGCTGGCGCTGTAAGTGGTATGCTCTGATCCACCGCTAAATGACAGGTTATGATTTTGCGTAAAGGCAGAAGATCGCTCAATGGCCTTCATCCAATCGGTATTAATTTTACCGGGGTTAACATTATCGTTCGGCAAAAATGTTATTTTGTTTGCAGTTGCATAAGCCTGCAATTGATCAGCATTCATTAAATCAAGGGTGTTTGCCACTTTTTCCTGGGCCACGTAACCGCTATAGGTTACCTGGTCCTGCCCTTTTTTACCCCGCCTGGTAGTAACCATAATAACACCGCTCGCGGCCCTGTTACCATAAATTGCGGTAGCAGCAGCATCCTTCAATACATCAATCGACGCAATATCAGCTGGCGCTATTGAAGTAATATCGGCTCCCGGTATTCCATCTATAACATAAAATGGAGCGCCCGGGCCGTTTACTGTTGATGCCCCCCTTAAAATAACAGCTGCCGGTTTGTTAGGGTCTCCGTTGGCAGTTATGTTTAATCCGGGTACCTTACCTTGTAGCAATTGCCCAATATCGGCAATGGCGCCTTTGTTCAAGTCTTCTGGCTTAACTGTAGTTATCGCGCTTGACAGATTTTTCTTACTGCTTGTTCCATAACCTACTACAACTACTTCATTAAGGATTTTTTGACTTGTAGTAAGCGTTACATTAACTGTGTTTTCATCGTTTACAGTTACTTCTACCGACTCATAGCCAATCAAGCGAAACTCCAATACGCTCCCCTTTTGAGCATTAATAGAGAATTTTCCCTCAGCCGAAGTGGAGGTCGATTTGTCAGTCCCCTTCACTTGCACTGTTACGCCCGGCAACGGGCTTCCTTTGCTGTCATTTACGGCTCCTTTAACAACGCCGGTTTGTGCCGAGGCATTGCTAAAGCCGAAGAAGAATAACATGAGCAAGATACCGAACAGATATCTTGTCATAAATAGTTTGAGTCGAATTGTCATCATATTGGTTTGTTTAATTGGTGGCTTTGCAGGTTAATTAATTTCTGATAAAGCAATATTATTAACTGTTCTATCAACAATTAATAACTGTTTTAGGATTAATTAATTCCTGGCAAAAAGGTTTATAAATGGGTTTTATTGGTTAAAAAAATATCATTTAAAACTCGCTTTCTTACGAAATTTGAATGATTCACTTCTCTAAAAGTGAAGAAATTAAAACTTGGTTTTATCAAATCTGAAGTATTTATTTACGTAAACGTTTACGCAATAATCGTATATTACACACTAATAAACTATTTTAAAGATGGGAGAAATCAATATAAAAAAGCTTGCCTGCGAACTAAATTTATCAGCGGCAACTGTTTCAAGAGCTCTCCGCGATAGTCACGAGATAAGCAGTGAAACCAAGGCCAGGGTACTTGAAATGGCCAAAAAACTCAACTATGAACCTAATCCATTCGCCAGCAACCTGCGCGGGCAAAAAAGTAAAACAATTGCAGTTATAGTACCTGAAATTGCCAATAACTTTTTTTCACTTGCCATTAACGGCATTGAAGACGTGGCACGTGAGCGGGGCTATCATGTATTGATTTACCAAACACACGAGAGCAGCGACATTGAAACTTCATTTCTAATGCGCCTTTTAAGCGGACGCGTTGATGGCATTCTAATATCTCTTGCCTGCGAAACTGTTGATAAAGAACACCTAAGAAAGGTGAGCGATCAACTACCTGTGGTTTTTTTTGATAGGGTATATGATGATATTGAGGGAGTAAAAATCACCACCGACGATTATGAAAGTGCTTATAATTCCGTACAACACCTTGTTGAAAACGGGTGCAAAAAAATAGGGTATTTACAAGCCCTTAACACTTTATCAACCGGTAAAAAGCGGCTACAGGGTTACCTTGATGCCTTAAAATACAATCATTTTCCGGACGATAAGAAATTAATTATGGAAAGTGGTTCAAACAGTGATGAAAACTACGCTCTTATTAAAAATCTTATCGCTGAACAAAAACCGGATGGTATATTATCATCAATTGAGGATCTTGCCATGCCCTGTTACTATGCCTGCAGGGAACTGAAATTGAATATACCCAGTGATTTAAAGCTCATCAGTTTCTCAAACCTTGCTCACGCTGAACTGCTTAATCCATCGCTCACTACAATAAACCAGCCCGCCTTTGAAATGGGCGTGGAAGCTGCAGGCATTTTATTTAAAATATTTAATAAACGATGGTACGAGCCGAATGAAACTATTGTGTTGAAATCTAACCTAATAAAAAGGGAATCCACAATGACCATCTTTTAAAACAGGGCTGACACATTAGAAATTGGAATATGTAATGAGTTTGAGGAGGAATTTATGATTCCAGCCGGCCATTTTCCTTTTGGCTTTGATACTTGCTTTGCTGGTTTTATCGGCTTTTAGGATATTGAGGGCTATTTTTCTGACGACGGCCAGGTTTTGGGCCGCCTGCCTGTTCCTGGTGGTGTTGTAATCCTCGGCAAATCCTACGTCCAATTGCCAATGTAGCTGATTCTCAATCCCCCAATGGGTGCGGATGGCCTGGTTAAAATAGGCGGCATCTGCCCGAAGGCTGGAGATATAGTACCGGTCTTGTACGGTGCGCCCCTCACCAATCATCCTTTCCGATGTTATCATGATGATGCTTTTCATCCCCCGCCAGTTTTCCTGTTCGTCGATCCAGTTAAGTTCATGGATGACTTTACATGTTCTGATCTCCGCCCGGCCATGGCCTTTATCCAGGTGCTGGCTGTAACTGTCCTCCCTGAAGTTGAATTGGTTGGCCACCTGATCATAAAGGGTTTCCTGATTTTGTTTCAGTGCCAGGATATAATCGCCCTGGCTTTCGATGATGTTTTCAGCTATGGCTTTCTGGGTGCCCATTGCATCGATGCTTACTACTGCCCCTTTGATACTTAATAAGGATAACAGGGCCGGGATGGCGGTGATCTCGTTGCTCTTGTCTGCTACTTTTTGTTGCCCCAGCACCAGTTGGTTACGGCCGTACCAGGCACTTACCAAATGTAAGGCACCAAGGCCCTGGTGCTTGCAGGCGCTGTTACAGATGCTCTTTCCATCGATAGCGATCAGTTCCTTTTCGCCGGACGGGTCCGCCGCCTCAATGCCACGGCTAAGTTCTGCTGTCCAGGCACGAAAACACTGTTCAAAAAGCGCTGCATCTATCAGCATAAAAACACGGTTAATCGTGTCATGGCTCGGTATGCCGTTCTCAAGCGGAAGAAGTTGCCGTAAAAAATCTTCTTTTTCTTTGCCGAATTCCTCCATCTCATACCAGCTTTCTGCACCGCAAAGAACGGCCAGTATGGACAGAATGAGTACTTCCAGTAAATTATGTTTCTTATTATTGCCTGTCCGGGGATCCGGAACCCATCTGAAATGTTGGTGTAGTGAGGTCGTCATATCCTTTTTACAAAGAAAAACCTCAAAAGACTTCTAATCCCCAAATAAACACATAAACTTACTCTCGGCTTTCTAACACTTTGTTGATAACACCCCCGATTTTTTTCACTTCTTATGCGTCAGCCCTGATGTTCACTGTGATATCTACTTCTTGTAAAAATATTTTTTTATTGTACTTTAACAACTACCTCATCCCCTTTAAGGGTTTCGGAAGTGGCTTTTAAGCGGATTTCCCCGGCCTGTTTATCTGATTGGATCAGCACTAAACAATATCCGTTAAATGCCATCCGTTGGCTGGCTTTATCCGGTTCGTGGCTGCTGGGGTTGCCATTACCCGTGCCAATAATCCGCCCCGGGCCTTCTATCGAAAACTTCACCAGGCTCGCCGCTGTGGGGACTACCCTTCCTTTGGCATCTTTGATGGCAATCCGGATAACGGCCACGTCGGTACCATCGGCTTTAAGTATCTTAACATCACTGTTCAAGGCTACCTGTGCGGGAGCCGTTGTGGTTTCAACAACGTCGCTGGTTACCAATTTACCGTTTTTATATCCCCTGGCTTCCAGTTTACCGGGTTTATATACCAGATTCCATATCAGCTTGGTATAAGGAACAGCTTTTTGCCGGCCTATTTTTTTTCCATTGAGCACCAGTTCCACTTCGTCGCAGTTGGTGTAACAATGCACCTTTATGCTGTCCCCTTCTTTGCCGGGCCAATCCCAATGCGGGAAAATATGGACCACCGGTTCATTCGTCCAGGCCGCCTTATAAGCATAGTACCCGTCTTTAGGGAAACCACATATATCCATAAACCCGAAGTGAGATGTAACACATGGCCATTGGTATGGAGTGGGTTCACCGCGGTAGTCAAAACCTGTCCATACAAACAAGCCGCCAAGATAAGGGTATTTAACAATGTCTGCCCAGTCTTCGCCAGGCAGCGGCCCCCAGTTTGGTTGCCACAACCCGAGGTTTGAGACATAACCTTTGCCCCAATCATTCTGATACTCGCCGCGGGTAGAAATGAAACTTGTGGTTTCTGTATTAAACTCAACCCGGTTGGGATATTTTTCATGGTCCTTCACATACGCCAGCCCTTTGTCTCCATAATTATATCCCACAACATCCAGCACATCGCTATACCCGCCTTCGTTCCGGCCGTGATTCATGGCAGCCGTCACCGGGCGCGTTGGGTCTATCTGATGGGTGATGTCAACCAGTGTTTTTAGTATCCTGGCCCCGGTCACCGTGCCTTGTATCCACTCTTCATTTTCCATACTCCACATAAAAATGGACGGGTGGTTACGATCCCTGTATAACATGGATTTCAAATCCTTTATCCCTTCATCAGAGCTGGACAACATACGATTCTCATCCAATACAAGTAACCCCATCCTGTCGCACATATCAAGCAGTTCCGGCGTGGGAGGATGATGGGAACAACGATAAGCATTGCTGCCCATTTCTTTGAGCAACTTTAATTTGTATTCGTTTATTTTATCGGGAAGCGCTACACCGATCCCGGCAAAATCCTGGTGGTTGCAAGTGCCCTTCACGGGGTAAAGCTTTCCGTTCAGGAACACCCCATTCCGGTTAATCTCGATTGTTCTAACCCCAAAAGTGGTTTCGTAATTATCGATAACCGTACCGTTTTCAGAAACTTCAGTGAGTACTTTATAAAGATTTGGTGTTTCGGGCGACCAAAGCAAGGGCTTTTTAATAATTCCTTGTTGCGAAAGTTCAATTGTGCTAAAGGGCGCAATTAACTGCGATAAAGTTTTTGTATCAATTATTATTCCTTTATTATCGACAATTTTAGAGACGAGTGTAATATTTTTAACTACGCCGTATTCATTTTTAATATTGGTTTTTACGTTTACATCAGCTTCATCAGGCGAAACTACAGGGGTAGTAACATAGGTACCAAAGCGGTCGATATGTAGCCTGTCGGTTTTATTGAGCCAAACATGCCGGTAAATTCCACACCCTTCGTACCACCAGCCTTCATATTCGGTAGCGTCAACCTTTACAAGAACAACATTTTTGCCTTCGTTACCGTAACGCAAAACATCAGTCAAATCATAGTTTGAAGGTGTATAGCCGCTTTGATGGCTACCCATGAGCTGGCCATTAACCCAAACAGAACTGTTCCTGAAAATCCCGTCGAATTCTATGGATATTTTTTTTCCTTTATCGGTTTCCGGTATTTCAAACTCTTTCCTATAAAAGCCGACCCCACCGGGCAAATATCCGCTAACAGCCGGCGAGCTCCCGATTGATTTATCATTAACAAAAGTCCCCTCTACGCACCAATCGTGCGGCAGGTTTATTTCCTTCCAGTCTTCAGGT
This sequence comes from Mucilaginibacter sp. P1_D10, assembly GCF_056406215.1. Taxonomy (NCBI): domain Bacteria; kingdom Pseudomonadati; phylum Bacteroidota; class Sphingobacteriia; order Sphingobacteriales; family Sphingobacteriaceae; genus Mucilaginibacter; species Mucilaginibacter sp. P1_D10. The sequence continues at coordinate 60,049 of NZ_JBFUAP010000022.1, forward strand.
TTAAATGTAGCTGCTTTATCAACATCGGTATAAGCTACAACGGCTTCTTTGTTGGTTTCAACTTTTACGTTGATATCTGTCAAACCTCCATAACCGGCTGCTTTCACTGCCCGTTTGATAGCGATATCGCCTTTGTGGAACTGCCAGCTAAAATCAAAATTTTCTCTTGTTCTTTTCGATGAGGCGGCTGCTCTGTTTTGTGCCGCTGCATCAAGAGACCATGAAGCCGATAGCAAGAAGGGTAAGATCACCAAAAGCAATATTTTAAGCAACTTATTGTTAAAGTGTGTATATCTGTTCATAATTTATTTAATAAGCGGCTCCTGAACTACCCAATGGTAACATCAGGGCTGGCTGGTAATTACGTCTACTTCGGCGTATCCTATATTATCATTGCCTTCTGTATTCTTCAAAGCCCTCAGTTTAATATAGCGTGCCTTTACCGTCGCAAACTTTTTAATTTGCATCAACGGGTTGTTTTTGATGTTCGGGAACTCGCCTTCATCTACCAGTTTCCATTCCTTATTATCAAGCGAAACATAAAACTGGTAGGTGGTAATAATACCCGGCCCCCATAAACCAGGATCGGGCAAGTATCTGAAGCCGGACAGGCTTTGTTCTTTTCCCAGGTCTATCACCAAATCAACCGGTACTTTTTTATCCTTGTCCTGATGCCATACTGTATTAGGGTCGCCATCTAAAATTGCTTTCGCCTTTTCATCATCTACTCCTAAAATTCTCCAATCTTTACGGGGCAGGTCGAATTTATCCTCTACTACGGCACTGCTTTTACCTGTAGTGGCATCGCTGGCAATCGCCTTTACTTCTAATTTCCCATCGGTTTGAAATGGGCCGGTATATTTGGTCGAACTTGTGGTTGGGGTACTTCCATCGAGTGTATAATAAACTACCGATTCCTTGTCGGCCGGTGTTATGATGATTTTACCGGATTGATCTCTGATAACCGACGGAGCGGTTAAGATCTGCTGCGCGTTGTAAACGCCTATATTGGAGATAACCGGGCAGCTTTTCGAATCGGTAATGGTCAACCGCACCTTCGTGGCCTTCACACTCGGAAAACGAAGAATACGTTTGTACCCAATAGTTGTTGCAGTGGCTACTTCTTTCCAACTACCGTCAACCAATGCTTCAACTTTGAAGGCCTTCACCCTTTGGCCCAACCGGATATATTCCTGCGCCAGGAAACGGTTGAATGTAGTAGGCTTGCCCAAATCGATGGTCAGCGAAGCATTTTTCACTTTGTCGTCCGTGGCCCAATAGGTATTTGTATTGTTATCAACCGCTTTACCGGCACCAAATTGTTTACTGTTGCCACGAACGTTGGAAGCACTTGTCTTTTTCCATTTAACGAGGTCAACAGCAAACGCGTCCTTAACTGCATTGCCGAATTCCCGGGCTGCTTCTACATCTCTTTTATTGATCAAACCATTTGGCATAATGGGGAAGTTAAGCAGAAAAGTGGCGTTACGGCCAATGGAGTTATAGTAGGTATCCATCAGTTGCGGCAATGTTTTTACTTTAGTATCTTCATTCGGGTGATAAAACCACTCCGGCCGGATCGATGTATTTACTTCGGCGGCAACCCAGGCATTGCCGTTTTCCAAACCGTAATGTAGCATATTGTAGGGCACATCGCCGGTAGCATTGAGCAGGCTCCAATTGGTTTCACCTACATAACCGGCTTCGGTACCTACCCAGCGCAGATCGCCCCTATCGCCACCATCGTTCCAGATCACACATTTTGGCTGTAGTTTATGGATAAGCGCATAAGTATTCTTCCAGTCGTAATAGGTGGTACGGTCGATAGTGCGCGTTTCGTTAGCGCCACCATAATAACCCGACCCGCCGTTAGCACCATCAAACCATACTTCGAAAATAGGGCCGTAATTAGTCAGCAACTCGGTAAGCTGATTCCTGAAATAGGTGATGTATTCCGGCTTACCATAATCCGGATCGTTCCGATCCCAGGGAGAAAGATAAATACCCAATTTTAAACCGTATTCTTTACAGGCATCGGCCATTTCCTTCACCACATCTCCCTTGCCATTTTTCCATGGCGAATTTTTAACGGAATAGGCGGTATATTTTGACGGCCAAAGGCAAAAACCGCAGTGGTGTTTTGCGGTAATTATAATCCCTTTCATGCCCGCTTCTTTACAGGTACGTGCCCACTGCCGGCAATCCAGATCCTTTGGGTTAAATAAATTCACATCTTCGTTACCAAATCCCCAAGACTGATCAGTATAGGTATTCAAAGAAAAATGCACAAATGCATAGGATTCCATTTGTTGCACACGGAGTTGGTTAGCGCTTGGTACCGGGCCAAATGGTTTTGGTCCGGTGGCCTGAGCATTGCAAAAAAGCGTTGGGGACACAGAAAAAACAATCCCCCAAAAAAAATTCTTATTCATAAATTCATATCATTACATTTTCACTTCAGTCTTCCGCTTCAGTTGCTGCTGGTTACGAAAAATCACTATTTCGATTGTTTTGACGCTAACAGAATTCCGGGCCTCCTGCGGATCTTTAAGATTGCCGACCTGTTTGCGATTAAAAGTTAGAATTACATCATTGGTCTGAAACATACAAATTTGTTTGCGCGGCTGCATGCGCCGACCATAACAAAACAGCAAATAATGCTGCAGCCATAACCGTCTTAATGGTTGCCATTTCGTCTTATCGCTATATAAAAAACTCGTCTATTCTACTTCTATAAACTCCGGCTCGTAGGGCGCTACAGTAAAATTACCCGTATAGCTTTTATCAAAAAGGATACTTCTCGATTTTCCGCTCATGGGTATTTCCTTGGGTTCTCCTGTTATGTTCAGGTATAAAAAGTGGTGCTTATCAATTTGCCTCGCCATCACACCATCTGGCACCTGTGGTCCTTTTTTTATGCCCAGTTCATTTATCAGCCCGTCAAGCAATGGGTTTAATACATTGCCATCGGCGGGCAATCCCACATAAATTGCCCTGCCTTTGCCGTATTTGTTAGATGTTATGATTGGGTAATCTTTATCCAAACTTGTGATACTGGCAAGAACCTGAGCACCTTTGGGATCAATGACATCAAACCGTGTCGATTCTGCATTAACAACTACCCCCTTATAGTTGACAGCTAATTTTTTTCCACGATAAGACATTCTTGATATTTCGTTCATCGTTTCTGTCTCTTCATAACCCGCTATCCGTATTCCAAACACGTCGCTTAAACGCCCAGGGTGGGTAGAGGCGAAAACTTTCCCGTTTTCGTCAACCACGGCAGAATTGCTGGTCATTACAACAGTCCCCCCGTTTTTCACGAACTCGCGGATCTTATCGGCGGTCGCCTCATCCATAACGGTTACGCCGGGTACAAAAAGTAATTTATAGTTTAACGAGCTTTTGCTTATTTCCACAACACGGGTATCCATATTGCGGTAGTGAAACAAATTCCAGCAACTCTGTAACTGCTGATCCTGCGCCTCGGGGAAAGCGCTGCTGGCTATTTGGCTGGGAAAGGAGAATGCTAAGCCAACTTCGGGGGTAGCTTTATAAGGAAAAAATTTCTCTATCTTTTTAAATTCGGTGGCTATCTTTTTGTATTCATCATATTTACGGTTTGGAACTCCGTCCCAATCAAGCATCCCTTCCAGGTATTGTTCTTCGCCCGACCACATACTTTGCCAGGTCCATCCGCAAACCATCTGATTGCCGTACATCAACGTAGCATACGCCGATTTCCTGATCGAATTGGGTACCGCCGTCATTGTTGTAAATTCACTACACCAGAAAGGGTTTGTACTTTCAAACTGAATGCGGGATATGCCGAACAATGCGTTCATTACACCCCAATTGGTTACTAAGGAATTGCCGGGATAAAAGCCTGCGCCTTCCCGGGTCATTTTGCCCGAATAAGCAACCTGTGCATAGTCAAAATATCTTAAGGCGCTGTAATACCAGGCATTGGTATTTGTAAGCGCCCCGGGGGCATTGGTATTAATCTTATCGAGCACCTTAAATAAGATCTGGTTCACCTCATCTGAAATAAAACGCCTGAAATCCAATATTTTCTCGGGCGCGCCATTCTTTTCGCCTGTTACGGGTAGTCCAACCTCATCAAAATCGTTGATCCTGCGCGACCAACGCTGTGTAGCCCAGGCTTTGTTGAAATTATCGAGGGTTGAATACTTCTTCGCCAGCCAAATAACAAATCTTTTTCTAACCGTTTCTGAATAGGAAATGGGGCCATCACCAGATTCATTATCAACACCAAAGGCTAAGAGCGCCGGGTGTTTGGCATAATGTTTTGTCAGTGTATCCGCATACCGTACCGCATATTTTTGATACATCGGATCGCCTACATCATCCATGTAGCGATGGTTTGGATATTGCGCAACGCCGCCGGGACTGGTAACATCAATAGAGGGATACTTATGGTGGAGCCAAACAGGGGCCGGGCGAATAGCGATATCAAGGATCACCTTGATCCCTGCTTTATCCATCATGTCCATTACAAAATCAAACCATTTAAAATCGAACTTACCTTCGGCCGGTTCATAACTGTCCCAGGCTAAATGGCCCATCCGCACCACCCTGAACCCGGCGGCCTTCATCAACATGATGTCCTTTTTTATTTTTTCCTGATTTTTATCGTCGTGTGGGTGATAATTGGTGCCGACGTATAGTGTTTGCGCACTAACCGACCAGGACGTGAGCAAAATGATCGAAAATATTAAAAGCTTTTGTATTCTCATTTTCAAAATTAAATCTGTTTTTAATTATAAGGTATGCAGGATGGCGGCTATTCCGGTTGACGGATTTTGCCGAAACCTCGACCCCGTTTTTGAAATCCCACCCGGTTTCGGGAATGGGTATTATTTAACTGAAATCTTTGCTGTTTTTGTGATACTACGCGATGAATTACCTAATTGCAGAACAAATTCGCCGGCTTCTACTTTCCACGATTTTTTTGTTTCGTCATAAAAGGCCAGATCCCGCACCTTTACATAAAGGTCGACTATTTTCGTTTCGCCAGGCTTAAGGAAAACTTTTTGGAAGGCCTTTAGTTCTTTTTGAGGGCGCAAAACCGAGCTGACAGGGTCACTGGCGTACAATTGCACCACCTCGGCCCCAAACCGCGTCCCGGTATTCTTAATCACGAATTTTGCGCGAATTGTGTCGTCCACCCCATAGGTTTTTTTGTCTGCCGAAAAACTGCTGATCGCAAAATCGGTATAAGAGAGCCCGTATCCGAAAGGAAACTGAGGCTGTATTTTTTTGGTATCAAACCAGCGATATCCTACTAAAATATCCTCTTCATAATTGACTTTAAGACCCCTTCCCGGGAAATTGCCCAAAGCATGCGCAGGCGATTGATCAAGCACTACTGGCATGGTAAAAGGTAATTTGCCTGATGGATTAACCTGCCCGCTTAAAATGTCGGCCACCGCATTGCCGGCTTCCATGCCGCCATACCACGACCATAAAATAGCAGGCACCCGGTTTACGATACCGGCTAATTTCACAGGGGAACCGGCTATCATTACAACTACTGTGTTCGGGTTTGCTTTTGCTACTTCCTGTATCAAAATTTCCTGCCCATAAGGCAGGTCCATATTCTGCTTGTCGAAAGATTCTGTATCAAAATCATGGTTCAATCCCCCGAAAATGATTACCACATCTGATTCCCTGGCAGCTTTTACGGCCTCCTGAATAAGGTTCCAATCAATGCGATCCGCATTTGCCTGGCCCCCATTGCTGCCTTCTTTGAAGGTAGATTGTTTGTCATATCCCTGGGCAAAATTTATTTTTACATCAGCCCCGAACTTTTGCTTAATAGCTTCCAGGGGCGTTATTTCGTATAGTGCTTTTATTTCAGAGCTCAGCCCTGCTCCGCAATGTTTCCTGGTAGCGTTATCGCCAATAATAGCAACTGATTTTATTTTTTTGAAATTGATCGGAAGAAAATTGCCTTTATTTTGCAACAGCACCGCGGCTTGCGCTGCAGCATTGTAAGCTGCCATTTGATGATCTTTGGTATTCATTTTGCCCTTTTCGCGCTTACCCTGATCGAACATCTTTGTCTTGAACATTACGCGCAACACATTCGCTACTTTTTCATCAACTACCGATAACGGTACATCGCCCCGCTCAACAGCTTTTATCAACGGATCGGCAAAATACCAATCGTCGTAATTCTTTTTATCGGTACCCATTTCCAGGTCAAGCCCGGTTAATGCAGCCTTTACCGTAGTATGTGCCGCGGCCCAATCAGTCATCAGCACGCCTTTAAACCCGAACTCTTTCCGCAGGATTTCCCTATTGAGATATTCGTTTTCCGAACACCAGCCGCCCCTGAATTTATTATAGGCCGCCATTACAGTATAAGCGCCGCCTTCTGTAATCGCAGCTTTGAAACCCGGCAAATAAATTTCGCGTAAAGCCCTCTCGCTCATTTGCACATCTACAGAATCACGATGCGTCTCCTGGTTATTGGCCAACCAGTGTTTTACGCTCACCGCTACGTCTTTTGATTGCAGCGCTTTGATATAGGCTACGGCCATCCTGGAAATGAGAAAAGGATCTTCGCTCATGTATTCGAAATTCCGGCCGCACAGTGGCGAGCGGATAATATTGATCCCCGGCCCTAATAGAACATCTTTTTTTCGGAACCGGGCTTCCTCTCCCAACACCAGGCCCTGGTTATAGGCCAGGGCGGGATTCCAGGTGGCGGCAAGCGCAGTGCCCGGAGGGAAGCAGGTAGCCGAGTCGGTGGTCCAGCCGGAATAAGCCCAGTCGTCCCGGTTAATTTCTGCACGCACGCCGTGAGGTCCGTCACTCAGGGCCCATTCAGGAATACCCAACCGCTTTATTCCGGACACATAAAACTTCGAATTCGCGTGTAACAAACTCACTTTTTCCTTCAAAGTCATTTGGCTGATCAGGTAACGGATTCTTTCTTTTTGATCGCCATCATTCAACGTTTGCTGTGCGTTGGCCATTCCTGCCATTAGCAGGATAAAAAAAAGTATATGGCAACAGGTCTTCTTCATTATCTTCAACTTTAATATCAGTATATTCATCGGTTATCGTTTGGTCAGGTTTACCAGGATAACATCATTTTCCCGGATCTCTACTTGGCTGGAATACTTAGCACCCGGTTTTATTTCTATTTGCCGTACAGCGATGGGAGAGCCGTTTTGTTCTTTTAACTTTTCAACCTGCTGCTTGTTCAGTTGCTTTAGCCGGCCCATATCCACATAACCTGTATAGGCATCGTTCACCCCCGTAGCCTACTTTATAAATTTGCATAGTGTACTTTCCGGCAGGCATATGAGATAAATTTATTTTCACTTTACCTTTTGGCCTGGCGGGCAGATCTTTGATATAATAAGCCTGATTATTAACCGAATCGGGCAGTGTATAGGTATGTATGCCCAATATTAATAACAGGCGGCATTGTGTTCATATTAAATAACTTTAATTTTCTGCATAATATTTTAGTGAGCGCCCGCATTGAGGGCGCTAATTGTACGCTGATCTTTTACCGAGTAATTTCGCCTGTCCAAAGCGCCGCCCGTGTCCCAAAAAAATGGCAGCATTCCGTTTGCTTTTGCTTGTTTTGTAACATAAGTCAGCCAGTAATCCACAGCATCGTTGTGCGTTGCCAGGTCTAAAGGAACGTGACTGCCGCCGTTACGCCTGTAGGCTCCATACTCGCCCAACAAAACAGGAATTCCCTTATCAGCGAATTTTATTTTCATCTTATTGAAGGTGGTATTTACATAACTCTCTTCGCCCCAACCGGCATTGCGGTCGGGTTCTATTGTAGAATGATGCCCCGCCCCCCAATAGTAGAACATTTTGCCCCAGTTAGCGTCACCATCCATCAGACAAAATTGATAGGGGCTGTAATAATGCACCTCTACCATCATCCGCGCTGCCGCGTGGTCCTGCGGAAGGCCGGTCATCAAATCATCGGTCTTATCGATATCTGTTGAAGGGCCCTGTACTACCAATACCCTGTAGCTGTTCCTGCCGCCGGTGGATCGCACAGCATTAACAAAGGTTTGATGATAGGTGGCGAGTATGGCCATTTTTTCGGCATTGTCTGCGGGCGGCTCATTGGTGCCGGCAAACATCAAATGTTCATCAAAATCACGCATGGTGGTTGCAATTTGCTCCCACAACGCCTTTTGTTTAGCATTGACAGAATCTTGCTTAAGCGTATTAATGTTACCATCTAACCAACCGCCATCCCAATGAATGTTGAGCAGTACGTACATATCATTCTTTACGCAATAGCCCACTACTTCTTTCACCCTTTTGAGCCAGTTGGGGTCTACTTGCTGGGTTGCCTGGTTGCTTAAATGTGTCCAGTTCCAGGCGCAGGGAATACGAATGGCATTAAATCCCTGGCGTTTTACAAATTTTATGTAATCCTCTGTAATAACAGGGCTACCCCAGCCTGTTTCTCCACCCGGAGCCTCAAAGGTGTTGCCGATGTTCCATCCCAGGGTAATTTTAGCCGCAAGCTGAGCAGCATTGCTGCTCATACCTGTGGCATCAGGGGGTTGGGGTGAAGTATTATAAGTGGGATATATGGTGGCATCTTGCGACACCTTTACCCTTCTTGCCTGCCCATTGGAAGAGTTAATCACTAAAAAATCAGAGCGGATTGACCCTGTGCTATTTTCCGATAGCGTTGTTAAATGAACAACTACACTGCCGCTACTTCCCGCTGTGGCGCTCAATTTAAGCCAGGAAGAAGCCGGGTTGCTCACGCTCCAATCCGCATTAGATACCAGCGATAAATCCAGGGTTCCGCCTTCGGGAGTAAATGTTATTTCAGATTGGCTAACAGTTAGTTCTGGTGCCGCGTTACTTGTTTTTTTACAAGCGAGAAAAGATAATACTGTAAAAAGAAATATTGATGTTTTAAAAGAATACTTTATTTTCATTTTCTCCTAATCTTTACCTAAAAGATTCATCTGAACAGCATACTGTTCAGATGATCTTTTTTACCACCCACATTAGGTGAATTAACGAAAGGTTTTATATTAATTGTTGGTTTGCTTAAAACCCTGCGCCTTTTTTCAACGAGTCTAATGCCTGCTGGTCTCCTATAGATGCGGGCGCACCGGTATTTGGCCGTTGAAATATACCGCTGGCCCACAAAAACGGTATCACACCATGTGCTTTGGCTTGCTTTGTGATATAAGCGTAGTAATGCCAACCCGATTTTAACGCCAATATAGAATCAGCAGGGTATCCGGTTAATCTCTGAGCGTGATATTGGATGTCAAACTCTCCCATAACTACCGGAATACCCTTATCGGCAAATTTTGTTTTAACGGCTTTAAATGCGTTATCCATATAAGCTTCTTCTGTTGAGGCTACGCAGTTGCGATCCAGGAAGAGTGGGTTGGTTGTATGAAAGTCTTTCCCCCAGAAATATAATTCTTTTCCCCAGCTTGCGTCCATAGGTGTTGTACTACCGTAGCCACCTAAGATGCAAAATTGCGGCGGGCTATAATAGTGAAACTCTACCATCATCTTATGAGGCGTAGGGTCGGTAGGCAGTGAAGCTGGTTTATACACATTAGCCGGATCAAGATAAGAAGTAAGCAAATCAAGCGACGTAGAAGGCGACTGAATAACTATAGCACGATAAGTGTTTTTACCACCGCTACTGCGCACTGCATCAACAAATGACTGATGATAACGCATTAAGGTATTGGTTGTTGGTACATCATTCGCATTGGGTTCATTGGTGCTGGCCAGTATCAAATGCTCGTCAAAATCACGCATCGATGTGGCTATCTGCTGCCAAATTGCCTTATGCTTGGCATTAACAGTATCCTGTTTAGCGCCTATAACTGTGCAATCAACATAACCCTCGTGGTGGGTATTAAGTATCACATACATATTGTCGTTAATACAATATTGAACAACTTCTTTTACGCGGGCGAGCCAGAGTGGGTCTATTTCTGAAGTTTGGTTATTTATGATGTGGTTACTCCAGGTGCAGGGAATCCTTATGGCATTCATCCCTGTTGATTTTACCAGATCAATCAGCTGCTGGGTAACTTTCGGGTTTCCCCATCCGGTTTCCCATCCGGGCGCATCCAAAGTGTTATAAATGTTCCATCCCATAGTCATTTTTGCAGCCAGCTGCGCAGCCGTGCTGCCCATACCCGTGGCATCGGGCGCCTTTGGCGATACATTGTACGATGGATAAATTATGGCATCCTGCATTATGGTGATCCGCCTGGTCTGGCCATTGCTTGAGTTTATAACTAAAAGAACAGAGCGCCTTGCGCCTGATGAATTCGCTGCTGCGTTAAATTCGATGGTTGCGTCTCCGCCATTGCCCGATGTTGAGCTTAAATGCAGCCATCCGAGGCCGGTAGTATCAACGCTCCATGAGGCGTTAGAAGTAAAGGCCAAAGGCACCGTACCACCACCTTCGGGTATAGTGTCTGTTATATTTCCAAGCGTAAGCTGCGGGGTTACTTTATCGTTTTTTTTGCAAGAAACGGCAACTATCATAGCAATAGCTATCCCCACAACCCAATTGGCCGTCTCAATTTTTATTTTTATCATTTTCATGTTTATATTGTTTTAGCGAAAAAGCAAATTTTCGTCAGTTAAAAAAGGGCACCGGCAGCATGTCGCCGGTGCCTTTTAGTTTATTTAATTTTTACAACTCTTAAGTTATCGAAGGCACCATAGAAGCCCGTTGCAGTCGGCGAAGCGCTGAAATTATGTATGTACATTGTACACTCACTACTTCCGCCCGGCCCCACCAAATCGGTAATTTTAGCTATCGGTACCCCCCTGCCCTGGCCGAGCGTAGGGTCACTTCTACGGAACGACGATAAAGGGATAGTTACCGTTATCCAGCCTTTTGTTTTGAACGCTGCTGTTTGGCTTGCAGATACCTGCCATGGTTCCCATAGAGCTGTATAGTCGCCCACAGAACTTTGGATAATAAACGAGCCGCCATTCCAGGGTTTCGTTACATTTACTTCAAATTTAAATGCCCAACTATCAGTCGGATCACTAAGATTGGCTTTCGTCACCCACTGTGTCGAGTTGAGTAATATTGCATAACTGGAATATGAATTCCCTTCACCAGGAGTTAATACATTGGTTGCCAGCTTCATAAAGGTCCCTGTATTAGACGGAAATTCAGAAACATAGGGTATCCATCCTCCACCAGATCCGGCGGACAATTGGCCACCGCCATAATATTTCCAATTGGAACCGTTTTCAAAGTTTGATAACCAATTCCCATTGGGGAAAGAACCTGATGTTGAATAATCAATAATATTAACATTATACACAGTGGTTGCTGTACCAAACTTGGTAGTAATGGTTACCGGCCCGCTTTGCGATAGCGTAGGCAGAGCGAAACCAACCTTTGTTCCATCACTTGACGATGTATAAAAAGGAACGGCCGTGCCGGCAAAAGTTAGCGATTCAATGTTTTTAAGATAAGTTCCATAAACATAAACCGAATCGTCCGGATACGCATTTTCATTAGAAATACTGCTAATGGTGGGAGTTGCTACTATTTTTAAATTAACTGAACCGCTCTTGGTTACCAGCGATATCTGATCGGTTGGCGTTAGCGGCGGCATAAGAAAACCGAGCGAAGTTCCGTCAAGGTTTGATTTATATGAGGTAATTGTTGTTCCCCCATAGGAGAAGCTCTGAACCAAAACTAAATTTGCGCCATAAAGGTAAACGGAGTCGCCCGGGGCGGCAAACACATTAGAAATAGCGGTAATAGTAGGTTTTGCAGGACCCAATTTAAAAGGGAACGTTACTGTGCCTGCCGGTGTTGTGTACCTTATGGTGTACAATTTAGTTGTATCGACAGATGAGAACACTATTTCCGGAATTTTTATAACAGCGTTAGCTGAGGTCACAAAAGAACTGTTGACATTCGCAGCAACACCATCAAATTCTATGAGCGTTGCATTTGCCAGGTTCTGCCCCGTTATAACGACATACTGGCCATTGGGCACGAGGCTATTTAAAACCGTATCATTCGGCGATGCCACATAACTTCTAACAGCCGTAATTACAGGTGGATTACCATTATTTTCGTTGCTTTTTTTACAAGTAGCCAGTAGAACTGCCATCAGCAACAGAACCGGCAAAAAACACAAGCCGATATATGATTTCTTTTTCATAACAATATATTTAAAAAGTTTCTTTTAGTTAATAATATGGTACTGGTGGCTGTGTCAATTTAGGGTCGCTAACCAATTCTGATGCCGGAATAGGCAAGGTAAATGAACTGATAGTGGCCGGAAGCGCAGTTGGGGTAGCGGTAGTATCCCTTGTAGCTATTTTCGTTTTAGGATCATAACTAAACCCGATACGGCCATGGGTGGCATCCTGGTCATTAAGTAACTTCACAGCATTATTCGGATCATAGTAAGAATACCTAACCAGGTCTATCCAATATTGTCCTTCATAAGCAAGCTCAACTCTTCTTTCAACACGTAGTATAGCCGGGGTTATCGAAGTCACAATATCTACACCGGCCCTACTCCGCACAGCATTGAAATATTTTAGCGCATTACCATCGCTCGTGCTGGCATTGTTACCCAAAATGGCTTCAGCATATATCAAATAAACATCGGCCAATCTGAGATATGAATTGTGTTCAACAGACGACCAAATATCCATTGTTGGCGCATTGTTATCTTTTTCGTTGCCTATAACGTGTTTTTTCATACCTGTACCGGTAGCCTTATAACCACCAGCCGCTTGATTCAATTCGGGATAAAAATCTCCGTTGAGCATAATAGTGGCTTTGCGCCTAACGGTATCCTTAGCAGAATACATGCGGTACAGATCATAACTTGGCGCTAATGACTGCCATCCGCCGTTCTTTGCGGGAAGCACCTCGCTGGTTGGCGCATACCAGGTTTGTAAATCGTTGCCATTCCCATAGGTCACTCCGGCGGCCCATTGAAGGGCAAATAATGATTCCTGGTTATCGTTGTTTTGTGCCTTGAAAAGGTCGGCGTAGTTGGGGAGCAACATCAATCCGCTATTTTTACACACGTTGCCGGCATACTTTTTAGCACTGTCAAGCAAAGTCTGGTCACGGCTGCCGCTTTTGCCTAAACCCGCCATCGTTAAGTACACTTTGCCCAGCATTCCCTGCGCCGACCAGGTAGTTACCCGGCCTTTTTCGTCAGTAATGGGAAGGTATTTCGCTGCGTAAGTCAGGTCAGTGGCAGCGAATTTATAAACGTCTGCAACAATATTGCGCGGCAGCAGCGGATTCTCTATCAGTTTGCTGTTATCTTCAACAATAGGTACAGCGCCCCAATACACTGCCAAATGGTAATAAGCTACGGCACGCATAAATTTTGCTTCGGCTATGGCGGCATTTTTTTCTGCCAGCGGGATGGAAGCAGGAGCCTGGCTCTCTATGGCAACAATAACCGTATTGCATTGCGCAATAATACTGTACAAGCCGGTCCAACCCTCTGTTACATAACTATTTTGCGCGGTAATGGTGCGTGTAAATAGTTGTACCAAATCGTTGCTATATCCAAAACTACCGGTGCCGGCCAATACGTCGCCAAGTGGTAACATACCGTTTCTGTTCCACCGCCACCATTCGCCACCGGCGTATAGGCTTGCCGTAGCCAGTCTTAGATCGGAGGTGGTTTTGTAAAAATTATTTGAACTGATCTGCGAGTTGGACGGACGGTCCAGGAAGGTCTTTTTGCATCCGGCAATTGCTGCTGCAAATAGCAGGATGATAATGATTTTGTTAATTGGTTTCATAAACATATATTTTAACATCGGTGATCGTATTTATTTCAGGGTTATGTTTGCACCAAGAGTAAACATCCTCGGCTGAGCGTAATAACCACCATCCCATCCTGACTGGAGCGGGTTCCATGAACCAATTTCAGGATCTGTGCCCTTATAATTTGTAATTATAAAGGCATTGGTTACCGTAGCAAATACCCTGAAAGAACTTACAGATATTTTTGATAATATTTTTTCTGGTACCCGGTAACCTAATGTGATGTTTTTGCACCGCAGGAATGAAGCATCCTGGATAAACAAATCATTAGGCCGATTATTACCGTTGGTATTGTCTTGTCTCAATCCTACAACCGTTGTGTTTGGGTTGGTAACATATACATTGTTAATATCAGATGCAGAGCCGTTGGCATCTACCAAAGCTAATCTTGCATAACTTAATACGTCTGTATAATAACTGGTATTGTTTTGCGAATCGGTTTGCGATACCCACACTTGATTGAACACTTTGTTGCCATAACTACCGGCGAAGAAGATATTCAAATCAAAATTTTTGTAATTGAAGGAGTTGCTGATACCATACTGGAATTTCGGTAGAGGCGAACCCAAATAGGTCTCGTCTCTTGAGTCGATAATACCATCGCCATTCAAATCTTTAAACATACGGTCGCCGTACCAAATACCACCACCCGACGAAGAAATTGGATAGGGGGTGCCGGCTGAGTTAGCGGGGCGGGCATGCGTTACAAAATCCTTTGGCGTTGAATAAATTCCGTCGAATATATAGCCATAAAATTCGCCAATGGGCTGGCCCACCCGGGTTGTTTGAATTACATCGTTACCAAATGTCTGGCTTAGGTTAGCCTGGCTTCCACCGGAACCTAAATCAAGCACTTTGTTAATATTCCGCGATAGCGTAAGACCTGTTTTCCAGGTAAAATCTTTAGAACTAATATTGGTAGTATTGATCTGGAAGTCAAATCCTTTATTGCTCATCGAACCCACATTGGCATAGGGCGCCACCATGGTTCCCGGCGAATAACCCGCAGCAGTACCGGTATATAACGGAAGTGGTACCTTTAATAAAAGGCCGTGTACTTCGCGGTCGTAAACATCAAATGTCAAACTCACCCGCCCGTTAAAAAACGTTCCGTCAATACCAGCGCTGTAATAATCAGTTGTTTCCCACTTCACTTTCTCATTTTTCAAATTGCTCTGAAATTGTGCTGTACCTGAGAGGCTATTAGACACCGATGTAAGTTGGGTTACAAAAGAATTACCCTGTATACCCTGGTTGTTGGTAAGCCCATAACCAAGCCTCAACTTCAATTCGTCTATAGCTTTAATATCTTTTAAAAACGCCTCTTTATTAATTTTCCAGGCAAATCCACCTGAGTAGGTAGTAACCCAACGATTGTTGGATGGAAAATTTGAAGAACCATCGTTACGCAGGTTGCCGGTGAGCAGATATTTATCATCCCAGGAAAGATTAACACGGCCGAACCAGGATTCCTGTGCACCGCCGCCCGGAGGGTTTGAATATGAATTATCGCCTCCGTTTGTGGCCGTGGTAGGATCCCCTGCACTAATGCCCTGTACATTGTTTGAAGCAAAATTCCTTCGCCCGCCACCAACATTTTCAAAAGAGCTTTCCTGCGCCTCGTGCCCGGCTAAAGCATCGAATTTAAATTTCCCGAAACCATGGTTATAGGTTAGAAAATTGCGTATTACGGTATAAAAGTTTTGGCCGGCGGATGAAGAACCGCTGTTAGGGCTGGGAGTTCCTTTACCAAAAACGTAAGATGGCGAAAAAGAATTTGATGTACTAAAATCAAAATTACCGGATAGTTCATTCCGCAGCGTTAAACCTTCGGCAAATTGTATTTCGGCGTAAACATTGCCGAATATTTGGTTTCTCTTTCTCAGGTTTTTGAGAATTTTGGCTAATGCCACCGGATTGGCCGAAGGTTGCACCCAACCACTGGTGTTGGTAACAGCACCCCAGGAGCCATCGGCGTTGGTTACCGGGACATCGGGTGTATTGTCTAACGCGGCCCTGATTACATTACCGTTAGATGAATTTACATTTTCGTCAACATGGGCCAATTGAAGGCTGGTTCCTATTTTTAGCCAGTTAGTGGTTTTATTATCCAGGTTCAATCGTGCCGAATATCTTGTAAAATCCGACCCAAGGGCTATCCCTTGTTGGTTAAAAAACGAAGTTGATAGCAAATATTGAGTTCTGCCATCCCCGCCGCTTACGGTAATTGTATGGCTGTTCTCCGGAGCTTTCCGAAATAATTCTTTTTGCCAGTCGGTACCTTTACCTAAATATTGGGGGTTGGCAAATTCGGGCCTCGAATCAAAGCCCCATACAGCGGCCCGGGCGTTAATGAAAGTGGCAAGCTGTTGCAAATTTATTGTAGGGAGTCGCTTGGCTATTTCCTGGTAACCGGCATAGAAATCATAAGTAATTCGCGGTGGCCCGGATTTGCCCCTTTTTGTAGTAATAACAACTACGCCATTAGTTGCCTGCGAACCGTATATGGCTGTTGCCGAAGCATCTTTCAATACATCTATTGATTCTATTTCGGCAGGGTTGATAGTATTTAATGGATTGGAACCACTACCCGGGTCGCTTACCGGAGGAATAATAACACCATCTATTACGTACAGTGGCGAATTAGAGCCGCTTATTGACGACACGCCCCTTATTTGAATAGATACGCCGCCACCTGGTTGCCCCGATACCTGTTGAACCACAACGCCGGCAACTTTACCCTGCAGGGCCTGGTCAAAAGTAGTTGGTTGGGTTTGGCGCAGGTCGTTTCCCGATATTGAACTTATTGCACCGGTAAGGTCTTTTCTTTTGGTGCGGGCATAACCGGTAACAACCACTTCGTTTAAGTTGCTGGAGGTAGGGCTTAACTTAACATCTATTGTACCAGTTAGCTTTACGTTTACCTCCTGGGTGGAGAAACCTAAATAGCTAAAAACGATGATATTACCAGGCGCGGCGGTTATTGAATAGCCACCGTCAACACCGGTTACTGCGCCAATGGTTGTCCCTTTAATCCTAACGTTTACTCCTGGTATGGGCTGGCCATTATCAGCAGCCGTTACTTTTCCGGTGATATTTGAAGTTTGTGCCCACGCCGAAAAACAAAGAAATATACACATGAAAATTAATGAAAGTCGGCGTTTCAATCTTTTTTGTAAATTTTTATCCATCTTATAAAGGGATTTTAAGGTTTGATAATTGGTTCATTGTTAATTATTGGTTGGTTAGTATTAATTGGTTTTATTTCATTCATCATTATATTAGTTATCAGATCTATTTGCCCCATCAAATACAATCGATTGCACTTTTTGCCACTTTTTAACCGAAACACTGCCGCCTAAAAACTGTAAAAACTTCAGGTAAGCCAAACGCTTGCTACTGATTCAAAAAAGTTAACTATTGGTCCTATTGGTTATTGGTTGAACATAGTTCGTAAGCAAATTTCAAACAACTTGCTTTGAGCATATATTCTGAAGGATGAAACTAGGATAACTGAATAAAGGAGGGGTGGCAGAGTTGAGCAAAAGTATGGAACAAATGTTCAACGAGACGCAATAGACTTTAAATGAGCATATTACATGCACAAATAAGCGTTTTGTGCCATACTTGGGGATGATTTTTTTTAAAACACTATAGTCGGCGGGTATCTGCCTAATTTGTTTTGCCCTTCGTCAGCCATTAAGGACTTAAACAGCAACGGCCAGCTTGCCTAAGCTATACTTTTTGATGCATAGCGATACCCAAACAGTAGAAATACAGGGGCATTCGGCTGGTGTTTAGTATTTAAGCAAGTAGCTCTGGCGGTATAGTATGGCCGTTATCGTTCGCCGCTTTCTGCATCGGATAATTTCTTTTGGCGAATTGAACTTATATAGGTAGAAGGAAGAGTGTTATATTCTTCCTTAAATAGTTTTGTAAAATATTTAGGGGTGTTAAAGCCCACTTCATAGCAAATCTGACTGATTGTCATCTGGCTGTTCTCCAGCAGGTACACCGCCTTTTTCAGCCTTATTGAACGGATGAATTCAACCGGCGATTTCCCTGTAAGCATCAATACCTTATTATATAACGATCCCCGGCTCATATTCATTTGGCGGCTTAATTCTTCAACAGAAAGGCTGTCGTTCATCATATTAAGTTCTATATATTCTACTATGCTCCTTAGGAGTTTCTCATCTTCATTTTGTAAAGGCGTTTCCTGCAACTGCACATCCATTTGCTTTTTGTATGTCCGTTTATAGGTATCCCGCAGGGTTAGGAGGTTTTTGATCTTCGAAAGAAGTATTTCGAAGTTAAAAGGCTTCGTCATGTAATCATTCGCGCCTATTTCCAATCCTCTTACTTGTTCGGCTTCTCCCGTCAATGCGGTCAGCAAAACAACGGGGATGTGCGATGTACGCTTGTCCTTTTTTAATTTTTGGCACAATTCAATTCCGGTCATCTCCGGCATGCTGATATCGCTCACGATAATATCCGGATGCTGCGAAAGCGCCTTTTGCCAACCTTCTCTCCCATTTGAGGCTTCTATCAAAAAAAATATGTCTTTTAAATTGTCTTTCAAATAAAATCGGAAATCATCATTATCCTCAACCAAAAGAACCACAGGCATTTTGGTTGTGCGCTGCTGTTGGGGTAAAACTTTAATTTCCTCATGAGCCGTGTACGGCGGGCTTTCGCTATCCGCCTCGCCGTCAACTGCGGTAACCACTTCCGCATCGGCATAAATAACCAGCGGCAGTTTGATAATAAAACTGCTGCCACGGTCGGGCTCACTTTCAACTGTTATTTCCCCTCCATGCATTTTTACAAACTCCCGGGTGATAGCAAGGCCGATGCCGCTGCCCTGGTTAATCATCGATTCCGGAACATCGTTCTGAAAAAACCGCTCGAAAATTTTACTTTGTTTTTCCAGCGGGATACCAATACCTGTATCAATTACTTTAATTTCAAGAGAAGCATCACTACCCGTCCCTTTATCTACATTAAGCAATACGCTCACCTGCCCTCCCGTAGAGGTAAATTTAAAAGAATTTGATATCAGGTTAAACAATATCCTTTCTATCTTATCATGATCGAAACTGGTAAACAAAGAATCAACCGTTGTGTCAAATACAAAATTGATATCCTTCCCTTCGGCAATATCTGTAAATGACTGGCTCACCTCGCCGATGAACTTCACAATATCTCCTGGCCTGCTATGCAATTTTAATTCCTGAACTTCCATCTTACGAAAATCGAGCAGCTGGTTTACCAGGTTTAATAATCGCCTGGCATTTTTCCTTATCATGTTCAGTTGCTGATTTTGTTCCGCGTCGGCACGGATAAGCATTTTATCAACCGGTGCAATGATCAATGATAGCGGCGTTCTGAACTCATGGCTTACGTTTGTTAAAAATTTTGTCTTCAGCTGGTCAAGTTCCTGCATGCGCTTAATTTCCTGGCGCTCTTGTTCAATTATTAATTTTGCTTCCTGTTTTTCTTTTTCTGCTACAAATTCTCTTCTTAATTTTTGTATACCTCTTTGTCGGATAAACAATAACCCACTGATTATAAGAGTTATGTAAATAACATAAGCTAAGGTCGATTCCCAAAACGGAGGCAGTATTTTTATCCTTAACGAAATATAATCCGGGTTCCACACCCCTTCTGAATTGGAAGCCCGTACCTTAAAAACATAATCGCCCTGATCCAGGTTGGTATAGCTGGCTTTTCGTATCCTGTTATCGGCATTTACCCATCCTTTGTCGAAACCCTCCAGCATGTATTGATGCTTAACTTTGCCTGGGTTTAAAAAATCGAGGGCAGCAAATTCTATAGAAAAGACATTTTCGCTATGATCAAGTGTAATATCGTGCGTAGCGGCTATCGCTTTAGACAATACAACATGGCCGTTGATATCTTCATTGGCAACTACACTTTTATTGAATAACTGAAAATCGGTAAATATTAGCTGCAGCTTATTTGTTACAGGCTTTATAGTTGCAGGATCAAAAATATTAAAGCCATTGCCGCCTCCAAATATCAATTCACCGCTACGTGTTTTCAAAGCCGAGCTTATGTTAAATTCCCGGCCCTGCAGGCCATCCATTTCGTCAAAGTTTTCTACGTGAAAAGTAAAAGCTTTAGCTTTTGGCGTTAGGGTGATGCGGCTTAACCCATTAGAGGTGCTCACCCACATCGCTCTTCTACTATCCTCTTCAATGCCAGATATTGAATTAGCCGGGAGGCCATCTTTTTTTGTTAGTGAAGTGAAAGTGTTTGACTTAGCGTTCAGCACACTTAATCCACTTGGAGTCGCGATCCAAATTAACCCGCGGCTATCCTGGTTAATATTGTTTACTGTATTATCAATTAAACTATTTTTGCTGCGTCCGTTTGATACATAATGAATTACACGTCCGCTATTTTTTAATATAACGTCTATCCCTAAATAACCCCCAACCCATATATTACCCTGCTTATCCTCAAAAACACAAATTATCATTGAGCTCCTGATATCGGGTTCCTTAAAAGGATGGTAGAATATTTTCTTCGAGCGGTCGAATATTTCAAGCCCCGCCGCAAAGGTCCCTATCCATAATCGTTGTGACGAATCTTCCAGGATGCTCCAAACCCTATCATCTGCAATGCTGGTTGTTACCTTATCATTATGCATGTAATGAGTAAATGTGGTTCCGTCAAAGGAATCTAATCCGCCCAAATAGGTGCCTATCCATAATTTTTGATCATGATCCATACACAGACTGATGACGATATCATTACTCAGGCTGTTTGAATTACTTGAATCATGTTTATATTGTTTAAACTTACCTGTTTTACGGTTGAAGTAAATAAGCCCCCCTCCATTGGTGCCGATCCATAAGTTCCCAAGCTTATCTTCAACAAACTTGTCTACATCTTCAAAATTCAAGCTGCCGGGGTCCGAGGCAAAATGCCTGTAAAGCGGAAACTTGATAATGCTTTTATGATAATAGCTTACTCCTTTTTTATAAGTACCGGCCCACATAATACCAAGGTTATCCTTATAAAGTATCGCGCTGTTTTGCGTCAATGATTTTGCATCGTCTTGCCTGTTCAGCAAATAAGTAATTTTGAAATTTCTTTTATCCAGTACGTTTATGCCTCCGTGGTCGGTGGCAATCCATATTAAACCATCATCGGCCTGGGCAATATTACTTATGTTGGTTGTTGTTAACTTTGCCCCGGCTGATTCGTTGTCGATGTGTCGGAACACCCCAGTTGAGGGCTTGTAATAAATAACGCCCAACGCACCATATGGCGCATAAAACCACAAATCATTATCCTTATCCACAATCAAAGAATAATTACCGCTTTTATTATTGACGGTTTTATTAAAGATATCAGTATGATAGGCTATTTTATTAGTTTTGATATCCAACATCTCAACCGTCCCATTACTGTATGTTATCCACATATTGCGTTTACCATCTACAATGATGTCGGCAATTGAACTTGAATATAAAGATGGGTTAGAACGGGCGCCTTTATAATAGCGTTTGGTTTGCTTAGTTACAGTATTGTACCTGTAAATACCTAAATCGGTATACATAAACCAAAAATCAACAGGGCTGGTTTGCACTATTTTGGCTACGTTGTGGTTAGCCGGGAGATTTAAAGATCGCAGAATTAAGGGCGCATCATTAATAAACATCTCTGTTTCAGTATCGTACAGGCAAAAACTATAACGTGAAAACACCCATAACTTTTTATCGGGGCCTTCGAAAACTTTTGCAACAAAATCATCACCGATGGAATTTTTATTATTGCTATCGTGCCTAAATACTTTGAAGGTGTACCCATCAAATCTATTGAGGCCCGATGCTGTGCCAAACCACATAAAGCCTCCGGAATCTTTGAATATACTGTTAACCTGATTATGCGATAGCCCGTTACTTACGTCGAGTTGTGAAAACCGGTACTGATTGCTTTGCCCGAAAGAATTATTACATACAAAAATTAGTGTAACCGCAAGAAGATAATAAAATTTTATTTGCATCGGGATATTATTGGGAAAGCACACGGCTATCAAATCAACTTTTTAAAGTCGGTACACTAAGGTAGTACAAATATTACATAAATAGCTCACCCTACTCTTCATAAAAACCGGCATTTTATAATTCTTATGAAACCCCTAAGTAGGTAGCTATCAAATAAAAAATGCGTCCGGCTCTCACCCCGGAACGCATTCACCTGCATTTTTACCAACTACTAACGTTACAAGCCCATAAATGCTGTTGAAACAGGGCTAATAACGAACTCTTAACAAATCTCTTAAATAGGTTACAGCAGGTTTAACTTTATATTTTCACAAAGGCCCATTGCTGATTTTTGGCTCCAGTGTAATCCCATTGATCAACAGTAGTGCCATTGGTAAGTGATGTTGTTGTTGAAGGAGAAGAAACTTCCAGCGCTTTTCCACTATTAGCATTGATGATTTTATAGAAACCATTGTCTGTTGCCTGAATTGACCAGTTTTGGTTGTTTCCGCCCGTACCAGAGTAATCCCAAATATCTACAGTACCACCGTTAGCGCCCGACCAATTTAATACTTCCAAACACCTGCCTTGAGCGTGCTGTGGTACTAAAAGGTAGTGGCCATTACTACCACTCACAACTTTAAATTGTTGGTTTTGCCCGGCAGCATAATCCCATTGGTCTGCGGTCGATCCGTTAGCAGTACCCCAGCCCCATATCTCTAAAGGCTTATAGCTAAATCTGTTTATGATTTGATACACACCACCAACCTGAAAAGTTTGGGATGACCCATTTTGTGTTCCTTGCACCAAGGAGGCTAACTGTTGTTGATCTTGTACTGCGTAATTCGACCTGTTAATAATCGAACCGGTATCCCATAGAAATGGAAGAATCCCATTAGCCAAAGCATTGTGTACAAGATAATTATTCCAATATGCCACGGAAGCAGCATTGTACTTTAACGCATCTCCCGAAAGGCCGCGGCGCCATGCTCCAAATTCGCCCATAATTACAGGGATACCATGGTCAACGAACTTAGTCTTCATCTGCCCGAAATAGGTATTCTCCTCCGACTCCTCACCATAGAGGGAATTGTGCGCAACATCGAAGGTGGTATGATATCCCGATCCCCAATAGTAATACATATTGTTATTGGGGTAGTCGACGTTCTGCAAGCAGAAGTTCACGGGAGTGTAGTAATGGACTTCAACCATCAATTTATTGGCCTCCCAATCTGAAGGCATTGTGTTCATCAGATTGTTTGTTTTTGTAATATCGGTTTCAGGGCCCTGCACAATCAAAGTCCGGTATCTGTTGCGCCCACCGGTTACCCTCACCGCATCGATGAAAGTTTGATGATAAGAAAGCAAAACACTCATCTGTGTGGCATCGTTTACATGAGGTTCGTTCGCACTTGCAAACATCAAATGTTCGTCAAAGCCCCGCAATTTCGTTGCAATTTGTTCCCAGAATGCCTTTTGTTTGGCGTTAACTGCAGCCTGTGCCGCAGTTGTACAACTGTCCTGCAACCATCCGCCATCAGAATGTATATTTAATATCACATACATTCCGTCGTTAATACAATATTGCACAACTTGCTGCACACGGGTGAGCCAGTTCGGATCTATTTGGGCGGTACTTTGATTTACTACTTTTGACCAATTAAATTCACAAGGAATCCGTATGGCATTAAAACCGCTTGCCTTTACCTTGTCAATTAGTGCCTGGGTAATATTGGGATTACCCCAACCGTTTTCGCCATTGATAGCTTCCATTGTGTTACCGATGTTGTATCCTAACGTGATGTGTGAAGCGATCTGAGCCGCTGTACTGGTCATCCCAGATTGATCGGGCGCAATCGGGTTAGTGTTGTAGCTCGGGTAATTGGTAACCATCAGTGAATTACTGATGGCCGTTTTAATAGGCTTTTTAACAGGCGGGGCCACAATTTCCTGTTTGTGGCACCCCGACACCGCTAGGATGATGGCGATACCGAAAAAATAGTTAAAGTTTCTCATATTGTAGGTAAAATTGGTTTCTTGTAAAAAGGCCTAAAACGAAAGGCGCACCGACAATTATGAATATAACAGATCCATTGAGTTGCCTGATCAGATGATTGGCTGCATCCGGGTACATCCATAATGCCTGTAGTGTGCTTATGTTATAGTTTCACCACTACCGCACTTCCGTTATATACTACACTTTTATCAGTTTTGGCAGTTTCCAGCGGCCCCGATCCATGCTTGCCGTTAACCAAAACAACGTTGAATGTACGTTGACTCAAAGCACCCAGGTTGCATCAAACTTTAAACTGCGCTCAGATGCTTAGTAAAGCAAAATAAATTAATTGTCGGTTTAATTGATATTGGTAGAATATTACTCAAAAAGCAGTGCAAGAAAACGCCGCGTTGAGATGCTATTCCGGAGGTTGAAACTACGGCACCCTGGAAATAAACATGGGGCAGGGATGATTAAAAATATAGACCATATGTACAAATCAATACAAGTATCTGTAAATAAACAACTTACATACAGGTCAAATAAGAAGGCAATGCCAGGCAGCTGAGGATATTTCGTTCATTTACAATGGATACGTCATTTGCAAGCTCTTTACACGATGTAGTCCGATAGTTAATGTGCAAAACAATAGCCAACTGTGTCATTCCTATAGTAAAGTTTCTGAAAACTTGGAAAACAGCGTCAGTGAAGCGTAGAGGCGCATGGTTCTGACCTATCCCTCTGCAAGTTGTATATCAAACAAATCAAAAAACTCCTCAATAAATTATATAAAGAAGTTTTGCTTTTGAAGGTCCTACATAATGTTCAATAGACTGCATAATTAAGGTAACTTTTCGGGACCTCAGATATATCATGGTATTTTGGGAGGAAATTACCCCAACTTAAGGACTTCTTACACGCATTAGGTTTCAACTAACATATTCACAAGTAGTTCTTACAAACTATCTTTGTAAACTTATTAGTTAAAGTAATGGTTAAACTATGATTATCACTTTTCCAATTTAAATTTCAACTAAAGCATATTCTTAATAAAAGTTCCGAAGACGTAATCAGTAAAGTGCACAAAAACTATCTGAAAATTTGATTTATTATATTGCTTTTCGTATCTTCCTGTTATAAGATTTGTGAAATAATCTATATTAGAAAAGTTGTGAGTAATTCGGTGAGTAAGAATTTTAATCCACGTAAAGTATTGAATTTAAGAACACTACAAGCGCTATATTGTTACCTTTTAAAGTAGTTTTTTAATACTATGCAGCAAGGTTGTGGTTAGTTTGTGATCCCACCTACTTCGGCATACCCGATATTATGCGTCATGCCTGAACTTACAGTGAAATACAGCTTGTTACAGGCTATCATTCAGAATGTTATCCATTTTAGGCGAATTTCGCACCAGGTTCGGGTTATTAAACCTGATGCGTTTTTTGATAGGTTTGCACCCTGCAAACAACAGGGGTTGCGAGCACGATAACAGTAAGATATATCTCCCATTTTTTCCTTTTGCCTTCGTTAATTCCTTAGGCTTTATTTTCCAGGGGAAATGGAATCTGTTATATGGAAATAGTCAAAGTCGGCCGCCCCTCCTATATTTTTTGTAGCATAATTAAACAAAGCAAAACGATAGCCCATGAAATGTGGGAAGGTATAGGTCATTTTTAATTGTGTGCCCAATGGTATCCACGTTTTCCCGTCCAGGCTATAAAAAAAATCTGCTACGTCTTTTCTGTTCGTAAAATTGCATTCCGCCTTAAAGTATACTACCTTTTGGTTTAAGGGGATTTTTTGTGCTTCTACAGGTTTTCCGGTGCTTGCATTGACCATTACGACAGCTTTRCKATCCCCGGTTATTTTTACGCCGGCCAACCCGTAATTTTTTTGCAGAAGCCCCAAACCCGCAAAATCGCCATCTTTCATTTTAGAAATGTCGAGCGAAACTGTCCCGGAGCATACCGGCCCGATAGTGCGTTGTGTTAATGARTTYCGTGYCATCAGGAAATTGGTGTCGATCCTGCCGGTTGTGAGTCGTAAATAGCCTTTCCGCGTGGTAACAGACCACAAACTATTATCCGGGTTATGGTTCCATTGCCAAACCAGTGGTAATGCATGTTTACCTTTTTTACGCGTAAAATCGTCTGAGGCAACGATGCCCGGGATCAGCCCTTTACCGGCCGGCAGGTCGAGTGTATCGGTCACTTTGCCATTGGTGCCCAAAACKGGCCATCCATCCWCCCACTTTACAGGKACCAGATAGGGAATACGACCCACCGAGCCATAATCACGGAACAARTAAGAATACCAGGCCCCATTTGGCGCCTGGACCAATCCTCCTTGCGCAACGCCCAGGTCCTGGAGGCCAATGCGTCCTTCGTAAGGGCCGGTGATCTTATCTGCCCGATGTATGATAACAGTGCGTACGTGGCCCGGTGGCCAGGTAATATTGAAAAGATAATATTTGCCGTTTATCTTAAACAGTTGAGAGCCCTCCGGACCGAGGCCGGTACCGCCCGAAGGCACGTTTGCCTTTTTAATGATAATCTGGTCCGTTCCGCCGGGTTTTATGCCCGAAAGATCGTCCTTTAATTCCACTAACCTTAAATCTCCGCTCCCGCCAATCATATACGCTTTTCCGTCATCAAAAAACAAGGTGTGGTCACCCAGGTTGGGGACAAATGACCTGGCTTTCCACGGGCCTTTTTCGATATTTTTAGTACTGTAAATGTGYGTTTTATTGGTATTTGCAGAAAATGTGCTCACATAATAGGTACCCTTATGGAAACGGATCGARCTTGCCCACGAACCCTCCCCATACATATTTTTGCCATTGGTGAGATT
>NZ_JBFUAP010000023.1:0-76525 GCF_056406215.1 Mucilaginibacter sp. P1_D10
CGTCAGGCCAGAGATTTACCGCCAGCTTCCTTCAGATTCGCAGTCACCCACGACACCCTTGCTTTTGGTTAACGCTTCCCACTATCAAGGCGCGTTCGGGACTCTCACCCTATAGCTTGCGCCCGTGCCGGGCGCACACAAAAAAAGCCACCGCTTACGCGATGGCTGCAGAATATATATTGAACTTTTGCAAAAGTAGTGCTTACAAGGCGGCTACATCTTCTTTAGCCAGGGTGTGCTTGTTGGTTGTTTTATCGGCTTTGTTTACTGCTACCAGGTTGGTTTGGTTTACGCTTGCGCTTTGGTCGTGGGTTAAGTTGTAATCAGTTACGTTACCGGTAAGGTCGGCTTTGGCGCGGTCGTTCACGGTGATGTTTGCTTTAAAGGCATCCAGGCTCAACTTTGCAGAAGCGTTGTTGTACAGATTAACGTCCAGATCGATCTTAGACAGGTTACCGAATGATTTTACTTCGGCGTTATCGTAAGCAGAGATGGTGCGCAGGTCGGCAGCGGTTACCCAAACTACCAGTGTTTTTGCGTTGTATGATGCAATGCGCAATACGCCGTTATCGTTTTGTACCAGGGCGCTTTCGGCATAGTAACGGTTGTAAACTTTCACCTGGTCGGCGCTGCCGTCTGATACGAATAGTTGCACGTTACCGCGTATTTCTATTTTGTTTATCTGGCTAACATTTGTTAAAACGGTGGCTACTTCTTCGTTGTTGTTGGTAGCGGCGAAGGTTGTTGTTGCGGTACCTAAGGCTAAAGTGACGATGGTTGCTATGGTTAAAAATTTCGCTTTCATAATTCCTAATATTTTGATAGTGAGTGCTTTTATGTTTTTTCGTTTTATTAAATACACCCATATGACGCACCCATTCAGGAAACGTTACAGCAAAATATGGCCAAATAGACGTACGGGGCAATTACATCGGTGAACGGTGGAAAAGGGTCGGCGAAAAAGATGCAGATGTGCAGATGTGCAGATGTGCAGATGTGCAGATGTGCAGATGTGCAGATGTGCAGATGTGCAGATGTGCAGATAAAGGAAAATGAGGATATGATTAGATTGTTTTGCTTTTAGAAAAAAATCCGAATGAAAATTGACGGATTTATCCTAAAGCCTATCCGCTATCCTGCTCGCAGCATTTTGCAGTTCGGTCATTGATACCTTTGAGGTGAGCTTGTTTATTTTTAAGCGTAGCAACGCATTACCCTTCCGTACGATGATGAGGGCGAAGTTGCTGCCGTCGGTATGCAGCCAGGCTTCATCGCCAACGCCTGATAGTTTCTTAACGCCAACCATGCCGCTGTTGCTTGCCAGCATATCTGCATATAATTTTTGTGCCTTGGCTACATAGGCATGCCTTTCTAACGAATAGTATAGGTAACATGGTCTGCTTCCGGGTACAACTTCCGGCCCGCCAATGTAGGTGCATTGGTATTGGGTTACGCCGTTTTTAATTGGAGTTGTACGCCCGGTAAGTTTAGTGGTTTGTCCGAGGATTTTTTGGGCATCTACTACGGATAACAGATAATGGGCAACGGTATCGACCTGATTAGGTATTGCAGCTTTCACATTGGAGAGGTAGCCCGCCCAAATGATAGTTAATAGAAGTAAAACACCCGCTACCTTCTTCATGATGATTTACTCAGGTTTACAAGCCGAGGGAAATTTTTGGCAATTAAAGATATAAGGTAAACGGCAGAAATGATAAATAAATATATTGCGCTATTCCTTTGTGCATCAAATTTATTCAAAAACACCTGTTTTTAATAAAATAAGTAACTCGTCCGTTGGGCAATCCCATTTATTTTTCATACTTTACCCATCTACTATGGCCTTACCTATCCGTAATAAAAAACTGCTTCGTGTGCTTGTGGTGTTCACAATGACCTTATGCGTTGTAGCATGTAAAAAAAACAAACCAAAACCTGCAGACGACGGGCCGAAACAGCCCTACACAGCAATCACCTCGCTCAGTACCTATAGCGGCCCTTACAATACCACTGTGGTGATAACAGGCCGGGGGTTTGACGATGTAACGAATAACAACAAGGTTTTTTTTAATGGTAAGCCTGCAACTATAAGTGCATCAAGCAATACCAGCATCACGGTAACGGTGCCACTAGCTGCCGGCACCGGCAAAGTAACCTTATCGGTAGATGGCACAACTGTTACCGGGCCCGTTTTTACCTATGAATTTCACATGATGGTTACCACCTATTTTGGGTACAATGCATATGGCATTTATAACTTCGGGCCTACGGCTAAATTATGGTCCTTGGAAGCAAGGGATATTATTGCCGATGCCGAAGGCAATTTACTTGTTACCGAGCCGGGTTACAACGTGATTGAAAGAATTGACACGCTGGGTAATATAACGGCTTTTGCGGGGGTTCACGGCTCGACAGCGCTGTCTTGGGATGGCATTGGCAATAAAGCTTTCCTGGCTGGGCCGAACCGTATTGCGGCCGATATTAACGGTAATTTTTATTTTACAGAAAATAGCACCAACCGCGGTGTGCGGAAATTAACCACAAACGCCGAAGTAACCACGCTTATGGCAACTTATGAGGGGAAGTTATGGCCGCTAAGCTTTTTTGTGGGCAACCCCAGCGGTATTGCTATTGATAAAGAAAACAACCTGTATGTATCCGACGGCTTTTACGCGATAAAAAAAATATCCCCTGCGGGTGAGGTAACAAACTTTGCGGGGGTGGATGCAGGCTTTGCCGATGGCCCTGCCAACGTGGCCAAATTTAAATATCCGGATGAATTAGTTTTAGATAGCAAGGGCAACCTATATGTGGCCGACCGCGATAACTTCCGCATTCGTAAAATTACCAAAGATGGTATGGTTAGCACTTTTGCGGGCAATGATCAACGGATTGCAAAGGATGGCACGGGTGTGGCGGCTGGCTTTATGTCTCCCCAGGGGCTTTACATAGATGCTGCTGATAATATCTACGTGGCCGATGCCGGGAGTCACCAAATTCGTAAGATAACGCCAGCGGGTGTGGTTTCTACCATTGCGGGCACGGGTAAAGAGGGTATCAAAGATGGCTTGGCAGAACAAGCCACTTTTATAGCACCGGTAGGTATAACAATGGATAAGGCCGGAAATTTGTATGTTACAGACCAGGGCAGCTTATTGGTTCGTAAAATAGGCATGCAATAAGCCTGCTCCGTCATTACAAATAATACTTCTCCCCGTCCGTTTTTATTTTCCCGGCATCCAGCAGCAGCCGCAGGGTTTCTATCTTTTCTTTTTCGGTGCCGCGCTTAAGGCCGGTTATCAGTTGACCGATATTGTGGGCTTCTACGCTTAATAGCTCAACTATTTCGTTGGTGATGTTCTCGAATATCTCCGACGCATTCTTTTGCCGCTTTTCGGTTAGGCAAACATCGCATACGCCGCATTTGGCCGCGTTGTTTTCGTCGAAATAGGCCAACAGCATTTGGCTGCGGCAGCGTTTGTGCTCGGCGTAGGCAAATACGGCCTCCATCTTTTTGCGGTAGGTGGCCTTGCGGGCCTCTATATCTGCCTTGTTGATAAATACATTATCGTTGTGTTGCCGTGGCATTAGCCAGGTTATCTGCGGTTTATCTGTTTGTGGCAGGTAGCTCAATAACTGGTAGCCGCCCAACTGGTTCAACCCCTCTACAACCTGCTGCACGCTCATGCCTGTGCGGCGCGCAAGATCAAATTCTTTCAGCCGCACGTAATTCTCGAAGGAACCGCCATACGAGCGCAGCAGCGTTTTGATGAATGGGTCCCAGCCGGGGTTCTGTATCTGGAAGTTGTAAAGTTCTTCGTTAGTCACCTCGAACCTGAAACGCGAGGGCAGGAAAACGCTCTCGGTAAAAGCTACATATTCGTTTTGCTCCAGAAACTTCAGCGCGTTAAGTGTTTTGATGGCATCGAGCTTATAGGTGCTGCAAAAATCGGCCAGATCCAAGTCGAAGCTCATGCCCTCGCCCGTTTCGTAAGCTATCTGACAGTAATTTGCCAGATAATGATAGGTTTGCTTGATTTCTGCAACGGAGGGAAAACTCTGCAGGAATACTTTCTCGCGACGCAGCCTGTCTATGCCATCGTAAAGCAATACCCCGTAGGCCTTTTGCTCATCGCGACCGGCGCGGCCGGCCTCCTGGTAGTAGGCTTCCAGGCTATCGGGTGCCTCCAGATGTACCACGAAACGCACATCAGACTTGTCTATCCCCATACCGAAAGCATTGGTGGCTACGATGATGCGGGTTCGGTTGTTTTTCCAGGCCTCTTGTTTTTCGCTGCGCTCATCGGCGCTGAGGCCGCCGTGGTAATAATCGGCCTTATAGTTGTGTTCGTTCAGGAATTTGGCCACATCGGCAGTGCCCTTGCGTGTACGCACGTAAACAATGCCGCTGCCTTTTACACCGCCAACAACATCCATCAAGGCGCGGCTTTTATTTTCGGCATGGCGCACCACATAGCTGATGTTTTTACGGGCGAAGCTCTGCTGGTAAAGCATGCTGCCTGGCTTAAATAAAAGCTTCTCTTGTATATCTACGCGCACATCGGCCGTGGCTGTTGCCGTAAGGGCCAGCACAGGTACATTGGGGTGCAGTTCGCGCAGTTCCGCAATGTGCAGGTATGGCGGGCGGAAATCATAACCCCATTGCGATATACAATGCGCCTCATCCACCGCAAAAAGGTTTACCTTCATGTACTTGATGCGCTCGCGCACCAGTTCAGATAATAGACGCTCGGGCGAGAGGTACAGAAATTTTGTATAGCCGTAGATGCAGTTATCCAGCGCGATATCCACCTCGCGGCGGCTCATGCCCGATACGATGGAAACCGCGTCGATGCCCTTTTCCCTCAGGTTCTCCACCTGGTCTTTCATCAGTGCGATAAGTGGCGATACCACAATGCATATGCCGTCTTTAGCCAAAGCCGGTATCTGGAAACATACGGATTTGCCGCCGCCCGTAGGCAGCAAGGCCAGCGTATCGTGCCCCTGCAATACCGACGTGATGATTTCCTCCTGCATCGGCCGGAAGTTATCGTGCCCCCAATATTGCTTAAGCAGTTCGCGTGTGGTCATTTGGCTGGTTATTAGTGCTAGTTAATAGAGTGATATGGCTGCCCACATAATAAACCAGTAAACTGCCGCGAAGACAATAAGAAGAACAGTCGTCCTAAATAAAATTCCGAGCCAATTTTTTATCATCTCCTACGCTTGAACAAGTTAAAACATTCGTTTTTTATAGAAAAAGCCCGGCAAATGGCGGGCTTTTGTTGTATTTATTGCTTTGCTCAGTCTGATAGAAACATAATCAGCCGTCAAGCAGAACTTGTTTCGGTACCCCATCATGTCGGTAACCACTTTGCTAAGCCGCTTTGCATGCTCGCGAACCTTGCAAGTGGGGTGCCGAAACAAGTTCGGCATGACGTGGTTGGGGATTTACACCATAGCGATGGGTTTGAAACCCATCGCTATGTATTAAGGTGCTTATCGTTCGTTAATATCGGTATATTCCCTATCCGTAGCGCCAACGTATATCTGGCGCGGGCGGCCAATAGGTTCCTTGTTGGCTTTCATCTCTTTCCACTGGGCTATCCATCCCGGCAGGCGCCCAAGGGCAAACAGCACGGTAAACATGTCCGTTGGGAAGCCTAAGGCGGTGTAGATAATGCCCGAGTAAAAATCTACGTTAGGGTAAAGTTTGCGCTCTACAAAGTATGGGTCGCTAAGGGCAACTTCTTCCAGTTTTTTGGCAATTTCCAGGGTTTCGTCCTGTATGTGCAGCTTTTCTAATATATCGTCGCAGGCCTTTTTGATGATTTTTGCCCTCGGGTCGAAGTTTTTGTAAACGCGGTGGCCAAAGCCCATCAAACGGAAAGGGTCGTTTTTATCTTTGGCTTTCTTTATCCACTTATCGGTATCGCCGCCGTCTTCTTTTATCTTCTGCAGCATCTCTATCACGGCCTGGTTTGCGCCGCCGTGCAGCGGCCCCCAAAGGGCAGAAATCCCTGCAGAAATAGAAGCATACAGGTTAGCGTCCGAAGAACCTACGATGCGCACGGTTGAAGCCGAACAATTCTGCTCATGATCTGCATGCAGTATCAGCAGCTTGTTCATGGCGCTTACCACCACAGGGTCTATCACCACATCCTCGGTACGT
Source organism: Mucilaginibacter sp. P1_D10 (assembly GCF_056406215.1). Lineage (NCBI taxonomy): Bacteria > Pseudomonadati > Bacteroidota > Sphingobacteriia > Sphingobacteriales > Sphingobacteriaceae > Mucilaginibacter > Mucilaginibacter sp. P1_D10. The sequence continues at coordinate 6,173 of NZ_JBFUAP010000023.1, forward strand.
TGTCCAAAGGTCATGTACAAAAAGTTGGTAACGTAATCCAGCTTATTCTGCGGATACATCATGGGGTGGCCCAACGATTTTTTGTATATCCACGATACGATGGTGCTCATCTTGGCAATCAGCTTGATAATTTCCAGGTTCACCTCCTCGGCAGTAAGGCCCGGCTTAAGCGATGCCGGGTTGAAAGCCGCCAAAGCGCCAATCAACGACGATAACTGCCCCATAGGGTGCGAGCCGGAAGGGAAGCCATCGAAAAACTTCTTCATATCCTCGTGCACCAGGGTGTGGCGGCTAATCTCGCGCCCAAAACTTTCCAGCTGCCCGGCAGTTGGCAACTCTCCGTATATCAGCAGGTACGCAACCTCTATAAAGGTCGATTTTTCGGCCAGCTCCTCTATAGGGTAACCGCGGTATTTAAGTATGCCTACCTCGCCATCTAAAAAGGTAATGGCGCTTTTGGTAGCACCAGTATTTTTATACCCTATATCTAAAGTAACGTAGCCGCTTAAGTCGCGCAGTTTAGAAATATCTATCGCCTTTTCGCCCTCGGTGCCCTCAATTACAGGCAGTTCGTATGTTTTATCACCAATTTTTAGTTGTGCGGTATCAGACATGGAAAATATAGTATTTGCAACAAATGTAAGTAAATATGCGTATAAACAGGCTTCAAGATACAATTTACTAATTGTAAAATTCTTATGCCGGTACATGCATTTTTGCCGTATATTAGTTTGCTGATGTTAAAAAAACACCCCGTGCATGGCGTTTAAGGAAAAAACCCTGCTGAAGATAGATAACGACCATACGGTTTACCGCCTGCTTCTGCTGGGTTTGTTTATAGCAGGCCCATCGCTTCACTATTTGTGTTATTACAACTCTTACGACCCTATCTGGCTGCGCGCTATAAACTGCCTTTTTTGCGCCGTAGCGCTAAGCCTGTCGTTCGGCAGGTATAAAACGGCATACAAGTACTCGGTTTACGCAACCATCATCGCGTACCTTGCCATCAACAACGGCATCTTGCTGGGCAAAAACGGTTTTGAGCATGTGTACCTGTTCAGTTCCATCACCATATTTATCTCGCTTACCTTTTTTTGCAGCAAACGTTGGGAGTTTGTTACCATCAGCGTATTGAACCTGGCAGTTATCCTCTGCGCCTATTACACGGCGCCAAAGCTGTTTATCTCGGGCACCATACTCATCATATTGCTGGTGATATTCACGCTGATAGCCTATGTATCGTTCTTTGTGATGGGAAGCTACCAACAGCAGTTCAGGAAAGCCATAAACGATGTATTGCAACTGAACGAAAGCCTGGTAGCTAATGATCGCACACTACGCGAAAGCCGCCAGCAACTGCACGCGCTCATCAGCTCGATGAACGATACCATCTTCGAACTCGACGAAAACATCATCTGCCTCAACGTATGGTTCGGGCCGCAAAGCCCGTCTTACCTTACCCCGGAGCAGTTCCTCAACAAGCATTTGTTAGAGGGAATGGACCCAACCCAAGCTATCCCCTTTGCCAGGGCATATGATCATGTAATGAAATACCGCGAGCCTTACACTTTGGAGTTCGCCTCGCTATTTGGGCAACCCAAATGGTTCATGGCCAAGGCCGCGCCTGTGTTCGATATCAACGGCAATTATTTGCACCGCATATCGGTATCAGTTACGGATATTACCGAGCAAAAGAAACGTGCAGATGCTTTACAGGAGAGCGAATATTTGCTTCAGCAAGCACAAAGCATAGCCAAAACCGGCAACTGGTGGTTTGATGCCTTAACGCAAGAAGATTACTGGTCGGATAATTTATTTAAGATACTGGAACTTGATTCGATACTACAAGGCGTTGATAAATTCCAGTATTACATGAGCCTGGTGCATCCGGATGACTTGAAGAATACCGCAGCGTACTTCGAAAACATTACCACTATTACCAACCTCAACCACGAGCATAAACTGGTAACGCCTAAAGGGAATGTTAAATATATAAAGATATTGCGCGGCGATTTGCACACCGATGAAACCGGCAAGTTAAGCCGTATTGTTGGCATAATACAGGATATAACAGAGGCCCGGCTTGCCGAAAAAGCGGTGAAAGTAAGCCAGGCCGAGTTGCAGGAAGCGCAAACCATAGCCAAAATAGGCAACTGGAAATTTTATAATGCTACCAAAAAACTTACCTGGAGCGAAGAAGTAAGCGCCATATATGAACTGGATGAACACGAAGCATCGTTAACACACGCGGGCAGGGCATTAATAAAATATATACACCCCGACGATGTATATATTGTAAGAAACCTGTTTAAGGCCGCATCTGATGTAGCAGTAGAGTATCGCATTATAACGCCTAAGGGCAAATTAAAACATATCAGCGTTATTACCGGTAAACTGAAGTACCGCGAGGACGGCAGCCTGCGCAAGATAGTAGGCACCCTACAGGATATTACCCAGCGCAAGCAGGCCGAAATAGAACACAAAAGCACCGAAAATAAATTCCGCCAGGTGCTGGAAACCATTAACCTGGCCGCGCTTTCGCTGGATGAGAAAGGGAATGTAATATTCTGCAACAAGCACCTGGCCAACCTGCTTGGCTACCAGCAGGACGAGATACTGGGCATGAACTGGATGAATAATTTTATCCCCGAGGACCTGCGCGAGATGATGACGGGCTGGTTTATCACCAATACCGTAAAGGTGCATTACGTAAACCCGGTTATCTGCCGCAACGGCGAGCTGCGTACCGTCAGCTGGCAAAACACCATCAGCTACGATAACGAAGGCAACCTTAAAGGCACCACCAGCATAGGCGAAGATATTACCAGGCAGCAAATAGCCCGGCAGGAATTAATCACCGCCAAAGAACAGGCCGAGCGCGCCTCGCGCTTCAAATCGGAGTTCCTGTCCATCATGAGCCATGAGATACGCACGCCCATGAACGCGGTGATAGGCACTACCAACCTGCTGCTTGCCGAAGATCCAAGGCCCGAACAACTGGAGTACCTCAATACGCTTAAATTCAGCGGAGAGAACCTGCTGGCTATTATCAACGACATACTTGATTATAATAAGATAGAGGCCGGCAAACTGGTGCTCAATAACTCGCCATTCAACATTCATCACCTGGCGCAAAATATCAAGCAATCGTTCTACGCCCGGGCGGTGGAGAAAAACCTGGAAATAGAACTCATTGCCGACCAAAGCATCCCCGCATACCTCATAGGCGATCAAAACAGGCTTAGCCAGGTACTCATAAACCTGGTGAACAACGCCGTTAAGTTTACCAAACAAGGCAAGGTGGGCATTGTACTGCAGAAAGAGCGGGCCACAGATGGCGAAATACTCATTACCTTTAAGGTTACCGATACGGGCATTGGCATAGCTGCCGAGAACTTCGGGATAATATTCGATCCATTTATACAGGAAGAACAGGTTATCAATGCCGATTATGGCGGCACCGGCCTGGGGCTGGCGATAACCAAAAGGCTGGTGGAGCTTTACAAAAGCAGCATACACGTTACGAGCGAACTGGGCAAGGGCACCCAGTTTATTTTTTCGGTATGGTTCCAACTGGCAGAGGAGGCGCCGGCGCTGCCGGAAAAACCTGTCGCTACCCTATTGCCGCCCAATCTTTACGGCATGAATATTTTGGTGGTAGATGATAATAAGATGAATATTATGATAGCCGCCAAATTCCTCAAAAAATGGCAGGCTAATGTGGACGACGCCGCCAACGGGCTGATAGCCGTGAAAATGGCCGGCGAAAAGGCTTACGACTTAATCATTATGGACCTGCAGATGCCCGTGATGGATGGCTTCGAGGCTTCGGCCATCATCAAAGAACAACAACCCTTGCTGCCTATCATCGCCTTTACTGCAGATGCTATGCCCGAAACGCATACCAAAGCTTTTGAACATGGCATGAGAGATTTCCTCACCAAGCCTTTCGTGCCCGAGGTGCTTTTCGAGAAGGTATCCAGGCATTGTAAGCCTGTACTAACTCAGAATATTTAACCGGCTTTAGGCGGCCCTACGTTTGCCATGTACGATGCCAGAACTTTCCTGGCGAAACAGATTGCAGCCGCTATAATAAACGACATGGATAATCCGAAGGCTGCATGCTTCTGGAAAATGAAGATTTCCGGATAAGATGTACCGTTGTACACCACCGGCCCGGTAAATAGGCCGAACAGGCAGGGCCTTCCCAATACAAAAGCGGCGATAAGTTCTGATAGCAGGTACATCATTAAGCAATAGGCAGCGATATGCCTCAGCTTACTTCTGATAAAGTAATAGAATAGGAGAGAAAAGGTCAGCAACCCGAGGGCCATAAACACCGAGAACAGCAGGAACATGCCCATAGTTTCGCTGCCGTCCTGTATCCGCGGCAAAAAGCCGAAATCGAATACGAGCGCAAAACTTAGCACATAAGTAAAGTAGTCTGAAGCAGCAGGCGGCAGTAGTTTAAAATACTTGACCATTGCCCGCCTGATGCTAATTAGTTGGTACGTATAGCCTCAACAGGATCCATCCGGGATGCAAACCAGGCCGGTATAATGCCCGCAATGATGCCGATGATTACCGAGATACTTAAGCCTCTGATGATATTGGTTGCGTCTAAAACAATTTGGAGCCCCGAGGCTGCCTTAGCCCCCACGGTGCCCAGGTACACAAGCCCCAGCCCGATAAGCCCCCCCATCAGGCAAAGTACCACCGATTCGATGAGGAACTGCAGCAGGATAAAATAATTTTTGGCACCCAATGATTTCTGTATGCCGATGATATTGGTACGTTCTTTTACCGATACGAACATGATGTTGGCAATACCGAAACCGCCAACCAATACGCTGAAGCCGCCTATGATGGCGCCCGCGACGTTCACGAAGCCGAAAACGCTATCCAACTGGTTGGAGATGACGCTTGATTTGTTGAGGGCGAAGTTATCTTCATCGCCGGGGCGAATGCTGCGGATAGAGCGCATCAGCCCGCGTACTTCGCTTTCTACTTCATCTTCGGAAAGGTTGTCGTGCCCTCGGATTACTAACGAAGGCGAGTATTTTTCGTCCTCTATATCGATAACGTTTTTGGCGAAATTCAATGGCACAATCAATTGCTTATCGGTAGAAATACCCAGCATATCATCGCCCTGCTTGCTAAAAACACCTATAATGGTAACCTTGCGGCCCATTATCTTCATTTGCTTGCCCACAGCATCGCCGGAGGGGAACAGGTTGTCGGCTATATCATAACCAATGATGGCCACTGGCGAGCCCGTGCGCGATTCAATATCTGTAAAATATCGCCCATCCTGAAAATCGAAGCTAATTACCTTATCGTGCTCATGCGATACCGCGCCTATCTGTGCGCCATCTACCGTGTTGCTGCCATATTTTACGGTACGGTTAGCAATGCTTATCTCATAGGTAATAGCCTTGGCAGTTTGGCTGCGGCGGCGCATCTGCTCAAAATCGCGCAGCTTAGGCACGGGGCGTTGCATATACTTCCACCAGGGGAAGTTATCCTCGCCCACCCAGGGCCACTTCTCAACGTAAATACTATTGTTGCCCAGCTTATTTACGCTTGCCTGCAAATTGTTGCGCAGCGTATCAACCGCAGAGCGTACCGCGATGATGGTAAATATACCAATGGTTACGCCCAACAGGGAAAGCAGCGTGCGTAGCTTGTTTTGCCTAAGCGCATCGTATGCAAACAGGAAACTCTCGCGGATAAGTTTTAATATGATCATATCGGTATCGTTATCGTAACAGGCAAAGCGCCCCGTGCTTTTATAGCTGTGCAGGGCGATATGGGGTTTAGACTGCGGCTGCGGCTTTAAGTTACAGCGTTCGCCATAAAAGTATTTTTCTAATAATCAAAACGAAATGTTATAAAAATCGGTTAAACTAACAAAAAATCCGTACATTTGCGCCCTGAAAATTCATATATAAAGCATGAAATTATCCCAGTTTAAATTCAATTTACCCGAGTCACTTATCGCTCATTCGCCATCAGACATACGCGATCAATCGCGCTTAATGGTGCTCCACCGCGATTCGGGCAAAATTGAGCATAAAATATTTAAGGATATATTGGATTATTTTGATGACAAGGATGTAATGATCCTGAACAACACCAAAGTATTCCCTGCGCGCATGTATGGCAATAAAGAAAAAACCGGTGCCACCATCGAAGTTTTCCTGCTGCGCGAACTCAATAAAGAACTACGCCTTTGGGATGTTTTGGTTGACCCGGCCCGTAAGATACGCGTAGGCAACAAGTTATACTTTGGCGACGACGACCTGCTGATAGCCGAGGTTGTGGATAACACCACTTCGCGCGGCCGCACCATCCGCTTCTTGTTCGACGGTACCGACGAGGAATTCCGCCGCAACGTAGAGATACTGGGCGAAACACCGCTGCCAAAATATATCAAACGCAAAGCCACTGCCGACGATAAAGAACGCTACCAAACCATATTTGCCAAGCATGAAGGAGCAGTTGCTGCCCCTACCGCCGGCCTGCACTTTAGCCGCGAGCTGATGAAACGCCTGGAACTAAAAGGCGTTGAATTTGCCGAGGTTACCCTGCACGTGGGTTTAGGCACCTTCCGCCCGGTTGAGGTGGAGGACCTTACCAAGCACAAGATGGATTCTGAACAGTTTATCATCGAAGCAAAACAGGCTGACATCGTAAACAAAGGTATCGAGCGCAAGAGCCGTATCTGCGCCGTCGGTACCACTTCTATGCGCACTATCGAGTCGGCTGTATCGGCCAACAAAACGCTTAAAGCCGCAAACGATTGGACCAGCAAGTTCATCTTCCCGCCATACGAATTCAGCATAGCCAACAGCATGATAACCAATTTCCACACGCCCGAATCGACTTTATTGATGATGGTGAGTGCATTTGGCGGTTACGAGCACGTAATGAACGCCTACGAAATTGCCGTGAAAGAGAAATACCGCTTTTACAGCTACGGCGACGCGATGCTGATAATTTAAGATTAGATTTGAGATGTGAGATTTGAGACTAGCTCAATTTCATCAAGATACAAATGAGATATAAGCGAAAGTTTATATCTCATTTTTGTTTTATAGCTTTGCAGTACTAATAGCCCGGCATGCTGTCTCATATCTCATATCTCACATCTCATATCTAAAAAAGCATGCCCGGTCTCACATCTCATATCTCAAATCTAAAATCTAAAACCTACGCCGTCATCGTGGCCGGCGGTTCGGGTACGCGGATGCAGTCGGCCTTGCCTAAGCAGTTCATCGGGCTGAATGGCAAACCTGTTTTGATGCATACGCTGGAGGCTTTTGCGGCCAGCCCACTGCAACCGCAGCTGATTGTGGTACTGCATGCGAGCTATCATGCCCTGTGGAAAGAGCTGTGCGCTGTGCATAACTTTGTTATAAAACATGCATTAATTGCGGGCGGCGAAACGCGCTTCCATTCCGTAAAGAATGCCATTGACCAAATTATCGATAAAAATGTGCTAATTGCTGTACACGATGCCGTGAGGCCCCTCATAAGCCCTGCGGTGATAGATGAGGCATACAACTGCGCCGAGGCCCATGGCAGCGCCGTAGTAGCCGTTAAAAGCCGCGATTCGGTAAGGCAGTTAAAGGGCGACTCCTCGCAAAGCTTAAACCGCGAGGGCATATACCTGGTACAAACTCCACAAACCTTTCAATCAGAAATATTAAGAGAAGCTTATCAACAACCTTTCGACCCTAAATTCACCGATGATGCATCGGTAGTGGAACAGCTGGGCATTAAAATACAGCTAATTGAAGGCAATTACAGCAATATCAAGATAACCTTCCCCGATGATATTGCCATTGCCGAGGCCCTTATAAACAAAAAACCATCGGCCCAATGAGCCGATGGTTAATTATTTTGCTTGCGCGCGGATTTATCAGGCTCTCCTGATAACGCCAAGTAGTAAAGCGATAATAGCAATTACCAATAATACGTGAATAATATTGCCGCCAAATGGGCTTACGAATGCGCCGAATAACCAAATAACGACCAGGATAACTGCAATAATGTACAATAGGCTTCTCATGTTGTTGTGTTTTTATATGTTAATACTTCAGTAGATTGTACGTAGCTTAATACCAAAATCATTCCAAAAAGCGATGAATAAAAAAGAACGCTGTGTTGCAGCGTTCTTTTTTATGTGTAAGCATTCCACCGGGTTTTAGGCCGGCGCAACATTGCTTAAGCCCTCCTTATCACCCCCAAAAGCAATGCTATGATTGCAATAACCAATAAAACATGGATGATATTACCCTGACCGCCGTAGAAATATCCGAAAACCCACCCTATAACCAGGATAACTGCTATGATGTACAATAAACCTCTCATGACGTTGTGTTTTTAATATTTAAGTATATATGTATGTAAATACCGTTATGCCAAAACCGTTCCAGAAAGGAGTAAAACAAAAATAGCCCCCGCAAAATGCAGAGGCTATTGATACAATATCTTAGTTGTTCTATTTGGGTTGCCTTGCAATAGCAGCTAATTCCGCCATAAAAGTTTCGGCATCTTTTTTATTTCGGATTGCCATGCTCAAGCTGTCTGCGGTATTAGGCTGCGATGAAGCAATTGTAATTTGCTTGCCTCGCGATGCCTCCGCAATTTTTTTTAATTCTTTAAGTTGGTTTTCAATCCGTTGATTCATTTACAAATATAATAATTAACGACTTAAATTTAGTTGAAACATATAATAACGATATAAATCATCCCGTCGTCGATTATAATCAAATCGCTCTGGTCGTGGTTTAAAAAGCGGCGCGCCGTCCTTATTTCGCTCTATATCCATCTGATTGCGTAGCAATTTAACATACCAATCTACGCCGATACTAATAAAGAATTCGCTCAATCGCTGCTTGTTAGTTACAAACATACTGTGGTATAAATTCGCTCTTAAATCATCCGAACCATCTAAACCGATAATCAACTCGGGATACTCCTTCAAAAAAGCTAAGGAAAAAAATATCACAGTTGAAAACACTTTATTACTATCGATATGCTTCAATCTTATCCTGTCATTAATTTCATTTCGCTCATTCACCGACCCCATTGCAAGATTATAGACAGAAATTAAAAATTCATCCGGATAAGGTCTTATTTCGACGCGAATCAATTCGTCATACCCGCCGCGTTGCGGCGAATAAAACTCCATTACTGAAAGGTTCTGGCTAATGGTGGCTGAAATAGGTTGATAGCAATTCTCTAAATCAATTGTAATCATTAATAGTTAAGGCTGAATAATTTAAAAAGCACCAATATATATAAATAGTAAAACAAAAAAAGCCCCCACAAATGCGGAGGCTCTAAGTATTATACAAGTATAATTAATACTCGTCTTCGTTAAAAAAGAAATCGTCTTTAGTAGGATAATCCGGCCAAATCTCCTCTATGTTCTCATACGGTTCGCCATCATCTTCAAGCGCCTGCAGGTTTTCTATAACCTCCACCGGCGCGCCCGAACGGATTGCATAATCAATTAATTCATCTTTTGTTGCCGGCCATGGCGCATCTTCTAAATGCGATGCTAATTCAAGTGTCCAATACATGTTTTTATATTAGTTGGGTAAATTTCCTTTTTCGCAAAAGTATAATATTTTTAAATTGATTTTTACTATTTTTTTGTAATTTTTTTATAATCTTGGTAACCACTGATTTTCAGCAACTTTTGCATCAAATCCCACCATACGCCCCAGCGTGAACAGGTAGTCGCTCAGCCGGTTAAGGTAGATATTCACTAACTCGTCAACCGTACTTTCCTCCGCCAGGTGTACGCTCAAGCGTTCGGCGCGGCGGCAAACACAGCGGGCTATGTGGCAGTAAGATATAACATTATTTCCGCCCGGCAAAATAAAATGACGTAGTTCGGGCAAAGTTTCGTTCATGCGGTCCATTTCCTGCTCCAGCAACTCTACGTCGCCGGGTTTAAGGTCGGGCGTTACCATGCGCGATTTTTCGGGGTCGGCCGCCAACGATGAACCGATGGTGAAAAGTCGGTCCTGTATTTCTTTCAGTATGTCCTTATCGTGCGGGGCCAGCGGCTGGTCGCGTATGAGGCCAATCCAGCTGTTCAGCTCATCTACGGTGCCATAGCTTTCTATGCGCAGGTGGTGCTTGGGCACGCGGGTACCACCAATTAAAGAGGTGTAGCCTTTATCGCCTGTTTTGGTATATATCTTCATCTCATGTTTATGATTAACCACAAAGGCCGCTAAGATAAAAACACAAAGCTCACAAAGATTTTTTTGTTTGCTTATTATCGGTTTTAAAAAACTTTGTGCACTTTGTGATAATAAAGCAGCACATCTTTGTGTTCTTTGTGGTAAAATAATCCGAACTTAAATACCAGCGTGGTGTTTGTTCAAATATATATCATTGCTGCCATGAAACTCATCATATCATCTGCTACCCTTGCTTTAATTTGTTTGCTTGCTATCCCCCTGTTCAGCTTTAAATGCAATAGTGGCAAAATCACGGAGGTAGTATTACCCCCGCCGCCCCTCCCCTCTTTCAGTAAATTTCTGAGCGAGAAGCAATATAACGATCTTTTCCCCGAGCGCGATAAGTTTTATACTTACCAGGCCTTTATAAAAGCGGTTGACGAGATGGCGCAGGTAAAGGTGAAAGTAACCCGGCGTGCGGTTTCCGTTTACCAATTCGTCCGTACCGATAAACGCACCAGTAAAGACAGCATCGTTCGCCAGGATGGTGACTGGAACGAAGAATGGGCCAAAGAAAAACCCGACAGCACCTTTACCGTAGATTACGGCGGCTTTTGTACCGATAAAGATGCCATCACCAACAAACGCGAACTGGCCGCCTTCTTCGCCCAGATAGCCCACGAAACTCGCCACGGCATTAACGAGAGCTATACCGATGGCCTGATGCTAAAGCGCGAAGCCGATATTACCCGCACCTACGTAAGCGATAGCGACGAGTACCCGCCCGTTAAAGGCCAAAAATACTACGGCCGCGGCCCTATACAATTGAGCTATAACGGCAATTACGGCTACGCATCAGATTGCATCTTTGGCAACAAACATATACTGCTGGATAACCCCGCACTGGTAGAAACCGACCCAGTAGTGGCTTTTAAAACGGCTATCTATTTTTGGATGACACCCGAAACGCATAAACCAAGCGCACATGATGTGATGGTGGGCAGATGGCAACCCAACGCCAAGGACAAAGCCGCCGGCCGCACGCCCGGCTTCGGCATGACCATTGTCATCGTAAACGGCGAATTGGAATGCAACAAAGGCGAGGATAACTACAGCATGAACGACCGCATTGGCTTCTACCAGTTCTTTTTAAAAAAACTGGGCATAAGCGATGCTAATTGCGCCTGTAGCTGTGGCAAGATGGCGGCATATAAGTATTGATGTGATGAATATTTCACGCAAAGGCGCAAAGAACGCAAAGCTATAACGCAAGAACTTTGCGGCCTTAGCGTCTTTGCGCGAGAACATTTTCTTAACTACGAGGAAGAAGTAAAATAACATCGCTTAAAACGCACCTGGATGAATCTATATAAAGCACTTTTACTTATCCTCGTATTGGCAAGTGGCTCTATCGCTAAGGCTGCCCCCAAACCCGATACCACCAAAAAATACCCCAACCGCCCCGCTTCCCTCGGCATCATAGGCGATACCGCCGATGTAAAAGCGACAACCGAGCTGGGTGTCGTGATGATGGGTGGCGGTAAAGACGTAGATGCTGCCTTTAAATGGATGATTAGCCGCAGCGGTGGCGGAGATGTGGTCATCATCCGCGCCTCGGGTACGGCGGCTTATAACCCCTATATTTATGAGCTGGGCAAGGTAAACTCCGTAGAAACGCTCAAAATAGATTCGCGCGAGCTGGCTGATAACGATACCGTGGCGAATATCATCCGCAATGCCGAAATGCTGTTCATCGCCGGCGGCGACCAAAGTAATTACATGAAGTATTGGCGGGGCACCAAAACCATGGCCGCCATCAACTACCTGCTCAACAAAAAGCATGTGCCGGTAGGCGGTACCAGCGCAGGCTGCGCCATCCTGGGTGGCTTTTACTACAGCGGCGAAATTGCCAGCCTTACGGCCGATACGGCGTTGGCCAACCCCTACCACAATCTGGTAAAGCTCTACAATAACGATTTTGTCCACGCCCCCTACCTGCAGAACGTAATTACCGACCAGCACTACCTCACCCGCAGCCGCCAGGGCCGCCACGTAGTGTTCCTCGCTCGTATAGCTAAGGATTGGCATGCCGACATCAAAGGCATAGCCGCCGATGAACGTACCGCAGTTTGCATGGACGAGAACGGGCAGGCGGTTGTATTCGGTAGTAGCAAAGCCTATTTCTTGTTACCTGATGCTACGAAACTGCCAGAAACCCTCACCCCCGGCACACCGCTCACCTGGAACCAAAACCAACAAGCCCTGAAAGTGTATGAGATAAAAGGCTCAGACACTGGTGCCGGAAATTTCGATTTGGCAAAGTTTGATTTAAGCAAAGCAAGCGGCGGCAATTGGCTGTGGTGGTGGGTGCAGGATGGGGTGTTGCATAAAAACCAATAACAATGATAGTTTTCAAACTTAGCAAATGGGGAAAGATAGCTTTTAAGGTTTTAATATATAGCCTCTTAGCAATGGCCCTGTCAAGTATTACCGTTAATCTTTTATTGGATTTTGGCGGAAAAATAATAACGATAATATACGGGATATGCTATGTGGTTATTTTTGCATCAATTTACCTCGTCCTGATATCCTTGATTGTTTTGGTTTTTCAGCTTGTTAAATATCGCAACAAGTCAAGCAAGATATAATCATCGTTCATAAAAAGGCACTGCACACACCTGGTTGCCATTATTTGAAGTCATCAGAATTTATCGGATATTCGACAGCTTAACTTAAAACCATTATCCGTAAATGAAAGCCATAAGTACTTTATTACTACTCGCAGCCTGCCTGCTCTGTAAACCCCTGTTTGCCCAGGAAACGCCCGAAACGTACATCAATAAATTTTTTACCGAATACAAAACGGCACCTTTGTTGGCCATTGACCACCTTTACGGTACCAACCCCTGGATGGCGAAGGCGAAAGATGCTGTTGAAGGATTAAAGTCGAAACTGGCTGTGCTCACGCCGGATTATGTAGGCGATTATTATGGCGCAGAACTTATTACCACCAAACAGCTTAAAGACCGCCTGAAAGTTTACGTCTATATGGCAAAATACGAAAGGCAGCCCATTCGCTTTATTTTTAAGTTTTACAGAGCCAACGACAAGTGGATGCTCTACAGCTTTAAATTCGACGACCAACTGGACGACGAACTGGAACAATCGGCGAGGTTAGATAACGCCGGCCCGGTAAAACCGATGAAGAACTGACATCATAATTTCTACATCAAACAGAAAGCCCCCTGCAAATCTGCCGGGGGCTTTCTGTTATTATATTCATCAAATACTATTCGCTCTTGCCAACAAAAGTCCATTTATAAGCGGCACCATCTTTCACGATGCCGAAGTAATCGAACGTCCCGCTGGCGCGGTCGCCTGCTGCATCTAAGGCATCGGCGCCGGTAATGCCGGTATCTTTGTTAGCTTCTGCTACAAACAGCGTTTTTATCTTCGCAAAATCGGCAATGCTACCGCCTGTACTTTCTAAAGAATAAGCTATGGTCCAAAGCGCATCGTAAACAGCTAAGGCGTAAGCATCCGGGTCAACCCCGGTTTTAGCTTTTATCTTGTCGGCAATGGGCTGCCATTTGCTTTGCAGCGCGGTGGGCAAACCGAATGATGGCGCAAAAAAGCCGGTTTTAATGGCAAACTCCGCCGCAACGGCGTTACCGGTTAATGCAGTACTCAGCACAATACCGTCGCCACCGTACCATTTTATACTGTTTAGCGTAGGCTCGGCACTGGCGAGTTTGAATAGCTCTATTCCCTCATCAAACGATGCCAGGTAAACCGCAACTTTGCCCGCACCCTTAGATATGGTTAGGCGGGCAACCTCGGCTTTTATGCTGGCTATAACCGATGCATAATTTGCTGACGTAATTGGGTACGGTGCAATGGCACTAACTTCGCCGCCTTTGGCAGTGAATGCCGCACCGGTTGAGGTTTGCAGGCCTTTGTTGCCTGCATCGTCGCGGGCAACGGTAACCAAACCTGTGGCACCCTGCTTAAATATGGTTGCACCGCTCGCAGCACCTTCTATCTTATCCGAAGGGCAAAAACGGAACACGTTATCATCGGCAATGGCTAAGCTCCCAGCTGTGCTGCTTTGGCTCACCACCAATACATTGTGGGCATCGGCCTCTGGCTTTATAAGCGCGAGCTCGGCGCTCGATTGCGGCCCGATTACGAATTTTATGCCCCGGTCTTTAGCATCAACGAACAACAACCTGGCTGTTTCGGTTTCGAGTTTGGTATCAGATACCGCAACCGATAGCCTGAAGTTGGCATCCTTTGTGTCCAGGTATTTATTGATATCCTCCTGAGCAATTTCTAAAGCGGCTTTAGAAGTGATGCCCAGAGACGACCAGTTACCCGTTAAGGAAAAAAGCCCCTGCACCCTGATGGCCTGGGGTACGATAACCTTTTTTGATTTGGCGCAACTTTGCAATAGCAAGGCAACTACAGTTAAAGTAATAAGGGATAGGAATAATTTTCTCATTTACAGCGTTTTGTTTCAGCGGCAAAATACACAAAATTATCTCTTAGTAAACAAGGCTTTAATTTAATATCGGGCTAACCATTTACCTTAATCTTAATTTCTCCGTGTGGTGTCCCCCTCCATTCGGAGGCTTTCTTTATGGATGGCGTTCATCAACTCGGTAACGAATTCGGCAGAAAGGCCCTCCACGGCACCTGCTGCCACGGCCCTGTCAACCACTTCTTTAAAACGGGCAGGCTGCAATGGGGGTACGTTATTCTTCTTTTTATATGCGCCAATCTCCCGCACGATGCGTTGCCTGTTGCCCAAAACACTAATGAGGAGTTTATCAAGCGAATCGATCTTCTTGCGGCCGGCGCTTAAGTCCTGGTTTATTTGTTCGGCAGTTTTTGTTTGGGCAGATGCAGCAAAGCTAATGGCTATGCAGCAAGCCAGGCAAAGCGCCACTTTTTTGATATGTTTCATCAGGCTGAAGGTTTTAATTATTAGTGTAAAATACACAAAATAATTAATTCGGCTTGTTGCTATATTTAGGCTGTCATAAATTTAAGCAATGAGTAGTTTTTTATTCGATACTAAGGGGCTTTCGCAAGACACGATAGACAGTTTCCAGGCTACGTACGATGAGTTGCGGTCGCGTTTCAATATGCAGCTAACCGGGCATATCAACTTCCATCTGGAAGATTTCGATGCCTTTAACCAGTACCACGATTATAACCTGCTGGGCTCCTACGTTATCAAGAACGGCCATAGCGACTGCTATGTATTGTTTGTAGATACCCATTCCAAAAAAGCCCACGAAGGCCTCATTACCGACCATTTTGAATACCAAACCTGGGCGCTGGCCTACCTGAAACGCGATTTTGGTCGTGTAAAAATCCGCCCCGAAACTCTGCGCGATAAATTAGCCGAGCTGATACACCCGCTGGAGCTGGATTTTAAGGAAGACAAAGCCTTCAGCGATACCTTCTACGTGATGGTAAACGACCACGCCAAAGCCATCAGCTGCATGGACCGCCAGTTCCGCAACGCGGTAATGGATATCCGCGAAGATGATTTCGTGATAGAAATAGTAAACCACACCCTCATCGTAGGCAACAAAAAACCAATAACACCCACGCGGGCAATTTACATGGCCGAGTTTGTTTGTAAGCTGGCGGAGGTGTGTTAACGAAAAAAAGTTCCCCTCTTGAGAGGGGAACTTTTTTTCCTACTTCAGCACCGCCGGCAATATATACTGCTGCATCATTTTATCGGCTTGCGGATGCGCATAGCTTTCGTTATACGCGGTTGAAGTAATGATAACCACCAGCGGCTGGTCTTTAAAAATAAAGATCTTGTTGCCGCCGTTGCCGGTGCAGTACCAGGTTTCGTAAGCTTGATTGCCAATGGTGTAGGTTTTGTTCCAAAACAGATAGCCGTAATTCCCGGGGCCAACTACATCTGCGGGCAAAGTCATTTGTTTGGTGAATGATTTTTGTATCCACTCTTTGGGAATGATTTGCTTTCCGGCCCATACCCCGTTGTTTTTGTATAACTGCCCGAATTTGGCAAAATCCAATGCTCTTAGCCTAATGCCGCCTGCTGTGCTGGGCACATGCTGCGGGGTGTATGGCCATTTATAATTGGTGATGCCAAGGGGCTTGAACAGTTTAGCATCCGCATATTTATCCAAGCCGCCGGGGACTTTTTGATTGAGGATATCCCCTAATACCACAACGCCGGCGGTAAAATAGTTCCAGCTTTTGCAGGCCTGCTTGCTGCTATCCACCTTAAGGTCCAGCGCGAATTTCACCCAGTTATCCATGGGGTACATATTGTTTTCGTTGCCGGGCGAATCGTCGTCGTTGTCGTTCGCGTCGAAAACCGAGCTCATGGTGAGCAGGCTTTTGATGGTGATGCTGTCTTTTTTTGGCGAGTAGTTGCGGTAATTCTTCAGGTTATAAAAATCGCTTAGGGTCTGCTGTTCCGATTTGATGTAGCCATCCTTTATAGCGATGCCCATCACCGCTGATGCGAATGTTTTGCCAACGGAGCGCGGATCGTGCAGGGTGTCGCGACCTTCGCCGTTAAAATATTCTTCGATCAGCAGTTTGCCGTTTTTGATGACTACGATACTGCTGATGTTCTTGAACTTGTTCTGGGCAATCTTCTCGTTCATGGCCATAACGAGCTTTTTATCATATGGCTCTGCAGATACAGGCCATCCGCTGCCGGGCTTTATAGCTTGTATCTGCACATCCTTCACCTCGGCAGGTTCTACAATGATTTTCAAATCGCCTTTGGCTATGATATCGCCCACCTTAAGCGCAGGGATGGTAATGTAAGGTCGCAATTCTATCCGCAGGGTATGCGTACCAGTAGTTAAGGCATCTTCCCCGCCGCGCACCATCATGCGGGCAAACAGGTACCTGCTCCACATATCCTCGTGCTGCGTGCTGATGAGTTTGATGCGCAGGGCGGTACGGCCGTTTTTCAAATACGCATAGCCGGCGCCCTTGTTCAGGTTTTCCTGGTAAATGAGTTTATCGTCTATGTAAAAGGCAAACTGGAAGTTGCCCTGGTTCAGTTGCGTCACCGTAAGCTCCGGTGCCATCTGATGCTGGTAATTGGTAAGCGAATTACCCAAAAAAGCGCACATACTGAGGTTGTTCTTTGGGTTCAGCACCAGTTCTTTTACGATATCGGCATCCGTAATCTGCCCTACGGGGATAGTATCGTTCAAAAAAATGATATGTCCAATGTTGGCTTTGTGGATTGGCGCGGTAATGGGCGCAGGCTCTACAATGTTGGTGGTTTGTGCCGAAGCTTTATGAGCGATAAAGCAAAGCGCGGCAAATAGCAGGTGTTTTATTTTGATAGGCATGTTTTCTATTTTGATGTTGTACATGCAAATCTGCGTTAATTTAACGGCCCAAAATAGAACAGGATTAACATGCCCGCATTAAAAGTTTACGGTATGCGGTTGGGTTTGCCTGGTTAATGCTTTTAAAGCTACGCAGGAAATGGCTCTGATCGGCGAAGCCGCAACTGAGGGCAATATCCGTTAGGGACAAATTCATGTCCGGCAGCAAGCCGAAAGCTTTTTCAATGCGCAGCTTGCGGATATATTCGCCAAGGTTGCAATGAAAGTATTTTGAGAAATCGCGTGACAGGTGCACCGGGTGGATGTTCAATGTTGCAGATACCTCGGCAAGGGTAAATTTAGCGGCAAGGTTGTCGTTCAGGATTTCCTTTAGCCTGCCTACCCAAAGCGGTGTTTGTTTGGCGGCAGATTGGGTATCGCCCTGCATGCGGGCCAATGCCTGCAACAGCAGGGCTTCGGTAGAAAGCGCGGTGAGGCCATCCTGTACTTTTGTTTCGCGGAATATTTTGTAGAACAAGAATTTAATATCGGGGTTAGCCACCGCAAAGCTGCCTTGTAAATTATCGCGGTAAAGTTTGAAGCTATCAAACCAGGTTTGGTTCAGTTCGATGTGGAAGCCGCGCGTAAAGCCTTTGGGTTTGATGTTGTAGTGTGCATCCTGCCAGTTGTGGAACAGCAGGCTGCCGGCGGTGCAGTTATACACTTCTTTCTTATTGCCCTCGATAACTTTGCCATCTAAAATAAAGGTAAAGTAGGCGTTATCGTGGTAATGCCAGTCTACCTTATCGTGGGTGTATTCGGTATCGGTAATGGTGGCAAAATCCAGGTGGATGGTACTGTTGGTTTGCCCGTAAAAGCGGCCCGTTTTTAGATTTTCCAAGCTTATGTCTCTTTAGAAGCTGCTTCAAAATCAGCAATACCATTATTGAGTATTTTCCTGTCAGTATCGTTCAGTTCTGCAGTTGTATCCGACAACAACTCCACAACAATATAATATTCCTCTTCAGATTTAATTCGTTGCGCCTTAAGCACTTTTGCAATAGTGTTTTTTACTGAAGCCCGAAGTTGCAATAAAGATGGGAGTTGATTATCAGTAAGGTCTTTATCGATATCCTTTAGTATATTTTTGCCTCCATCGTCAATTCCAATAATGAGATCTGCCAATGCCTGCTTAAGACCTTTGATAGCATTTGGTAGACTTTGGACTTCTATACGGGCGAGTTGTTTTATCGGACAAGTCTCGTCTGTAATAAAGTCCGGAGGGAAAAGCTTTATCTTATGGTTCCAAATTATTTCAAACACCTTTTTATAGGCCTGATAATTTGTTTTATTGATTAATAAAGCCATCGCAAGAGCAAAAACGACTTACTTACCCAAATCAATCCCGGCAGCAGCGCTGTGCTGGCGTACGGTTTGGATGTTGGTGTTTTGGTAATCGTTCTCTACCAAACCATCGCGCATACGTACTATGCGGTGGGCATGCAGGGCAATATCTTCCTCGTGCGTTACCAATATAATGGTATTGCCTTTTGAGTGGATATCCTCTATCAGCCCCATAATTTCGATGGATGTTTTGGTGTCCAGGTTACCTGTAGGCTCATCGGCCAGTATGATGGACGGGTTGTTTATCAAAGCACGGGCCACAGCAACACGCTGGCGTTGTCCGCCCGAAAGCTCATTAGGGCGGTGATCGGTGCGATTGCCCAGGCCTACGTTTTCCAGGGCAGCTTTGGCACGGTCACGCCTTTTCTCTTTGCTGATGCCGGCATAAACCAGCGGCAAGGCAACATTATCTAAAGCGCTGTTACGCGGCAAAAGGTTAAAAGTTTGGAAAACGAAGCCGATTTCGGAGTTGCGCACTTCGGCCAGCTCGTTATCTGTCATGTGGCTTACGTCCAGTCCGTTCAGGATGTATTCGCCTTTGGTTGGCGTATCTAAACAGCCCAGGATGTTCATCAGCGTAGATTTACCAGAACCTGATGGACCCATCAGCGCAACGAATTCGCCTTTATTTATATTAAGCGTAACCGACTTGATAGCGTGTATAATCTCCGCGCCGATAACGTATTTACGCCCAATATCCTTTAAAATAATCAGTGGCTCTTCCTTGGCTTTAGCTAGTGGTATCATCCGTTTTTCTTTCTTTGACAATAAGGCAGGGTGAAATGTTACAGAGGAATTTGAAAAGATAATAGAATCAAGAGTCAAGAATCAAGAGATAAGAGTAACAGCACTTTAAGATGTTTAACTTCTTGTTTCTTATCTCTTGATTCTTGACTCTTGTTTCTTGACTCTTGTTTCTTGCGTCTACTTAATCACCTTCGCTACCAAAAAGTGGCTATTATCGTGACCGGGAGCGTTTTTCAATGCTTCCTCGGTAGTTATAACCTGCTTAACTACGTCTTCGCGCAGGATGTTGGGTTCATCGGTCATGTACACCAGGGGCTCAACGCCGGTGGTATCTACCTCATTCAGCTTATCCATAAAGCCGAGTATTTTGTTCATATCGGCAATCATTTCTGCTTTTTCGCCGGCGGCAAGTTCCAGGCGGGCAAGGTGGGCTATCTTATCAACTGTTTGTTCGTCTATGGTCATGCTTTGCTAATTTTTTGCTGATGATGGCGTGCACCTCGTCGCGCAGGGTATCGGCATCGTCAATGGTTAAGTGCGCCGTTTCTATCGGCTTATGTACAAATATATTACATATCCCCGGCCTCGAGCCGTATTTAAGCCCGTCGTCCCATAAAATTTCCCAGGTATTTAAGGATGTTACGGGTATTATAGGAATTTTAAGCTCAATGGCCATGCGGAAAGGTCCGTTCTTAAAATCTTTTAGCTGGGGAGGGTAATAGTCGGGTATGGTAGCTTCGGGGAAGATGATGGTGGTAACGCCGCTTTGTAAACGTTCCATTACCTTTTTAAACGCGCGGAAAGATGCGATTTTGCTTTGGCGGTCAACAGGCACGTCCACCGTTCGGAAGAAAAGGCTCGTCACGAAGAAATCCGCCAGTTCCTGCTTACCCATAAAGCAGCAATCGTTGGTCTTCACGAAGATACTCATGGCGGTGATATCCAGGTTGCTGGTATGGTTGGGGCAAATGATATAGGTTCGGCTCCAATCGATAGGTTGCTCTACCTCAAAGCTATACAGTATGCCTACTAACAACGAACTGATGTACCCCCAAAACCTCCGCAATGCATTCATGTACTTATAGCGGGAGGTTTTGCGCGAAAAATAATAAAAGAATGGGAACAATACCAGGTACGAAAACGCCACGCTAAAAGCGTAAAGGTACACGTGCACTTTCTTCAATATCATTTTCATCGCCCTCAAAAATATAAAAAATACTTACTTTCGCCCCCTATATGGAAACTGTTGTTAGTGGCATAAGATCTACCGGGAACCTGCATTTGGGCAATTATTACGGGGCTGTACAAAACTTCGTTAAAATGCAGGATGAATATAACTGCTATTTTTTTATTGCCGACCTGCATTCCTTAACCACGCACCCTACCCCTGCTAACCTGCACGGCAACGTAAAGCAGGTTTTGGTAGAGTACCTCGCCTCGGGCATCGACCCTGAAAAATCAACCATTTACGTACAAAGCGATGTGCCGGAAGTTACGGAATTATATCTGTATCTCAACATGAACGCCTACACAGGCGAGTTGGAACGCTCTACCTCATTTAAAGATAAGGTACGCGCCAACCCCGATAACGTGAACGCGGGCCTTTTAACCTACCCCGTTTTAATGGCTGCCGATATCATCATACACAAGGCTACCAAGGTACCGGTGGGTAAAGACCAGGAACAACACCTGGAGATGGCCCGCACCTTTGGCAACCGCTTCAACCGCCTCTACAACAACGATTACTTCCCCGAGCCTTATGCTTTCAGCTTTGGCGAAAGTTTGGTGAAGATACCCGGGTTGGACGGTAAAGGCAAAATGGGCAAAAGCGAAAGCGAAGGCAACGCCATTTTCTTATCAGACACGCCTGAAGCGATCCGCAAAAAGGTGATGCGCGCCGTTACCGATGGCGGCCCCACTGTAGAAAACCAGGAGAAACCGCAGGAGATACAAAACCTGTTCGATTTGCTGAAAGTAGTTTCTACCCCCGATACGCTGGCGCACTTCGATAACCTGTACAATACCATGGCTATCCGCTACGGCGACCTGAAGAAACAGCTTGCTGAAGATATGACCCTAGCCACCGCGCCCATACGCGAAAAGATAAACGATATAGCCAACGATGCCGCATACCTGAGGAAGGTTGCCAAAATGGGCGAAGAAAAAGCCCGCGAAAGCGCCTCCAAAACTATACGGGAGGTGAGGGAAATTATCGGTTTCAGGAAGTTTTAAGTTAGTTGATGGCTGATGGTTCATAGTTCATAGCAGCTACAGCCATTTCTTACACCAAATTCAAAACATCGTTTGATGGTTCATGGTTCATAGTGTATATTAGCGAGGTAGCTAGTGCTGGTTGGGCTATGCCTCCTACCATGAACTATAAACTATTAACTATCAACAAATAATCACAACACCATCTCATGCACATAGCTATTGTAGGAAATATTGGCGCGGGTAAAACTACCCTTACAGAAATGCTGGCGAAAAATTACGGCTGGGAGCCGCTTTACGAAGCGGTTGACAACAACCCCTACCTGGAAGATTTTTACAGCGAAATGAAACGCTGGAGCTTTAACCTGCAGATATACTTCCTCAACAGCCGCTACCGCCAGATACGCGAGATACAGAGCAGCGGGCGCAACATTATCCAGGATCGCACCATTTATGAAGATGCCTACATCTTCGCCGAGAACCTGCACGACATGGGGCTGATGACCACCCGCGATTACCAGAACTACGAAAGCATGTTTGATAACATCACCGAGTTTATCAAACCGCCCGATTTGCTGGTGTACCTCAAAGCATCGGTACCTACCCTGGTAAACAATATTCAACGCCGCGGCCGCGAATACGAAATAGGCATAAGGATAGATTACCTCTCTAAACTGAACGAAAAGTACGATAAGTGGATAAAAGGCTATAAACTAGGCAAACTGCTGGTATTGGATAAAGACAACCTCGATTTTGCCAACAACACCGAAGATATGGCCACCATTGTGGAGAAGATAGAGCGCGAGATAAACGGGCTGTTTTAGAAGAGACTAGAATATGAGATATATAGAGTTTATAATTAAAAACTTTAAAGGAATTGAGGATATAACATTTAATCTCGAAAAGTCACCGGAGGCGAATATCTATACACTCGTAGGGCTAAATGAAAGCGGAAAAACCACAATTTTAGAGGCTATTAATCATTTTAACTTATATGACGATGGCATTAATGCACTGCATTCGTCAAATGTAACTTCTGTCGATAAAAATTCGTTTATCCCAATCAGTAAACGCGATAATTTCAATGATACTATTTCCATTATCGCAACATTGAAATTAGATGAGGATGATCTAAAGAAAATAAATAATTACGCTAAAGAAAATACTGTTTTTAGGGAAATTCAGTCGAAAGAAACAGTAACCTACTTCCGACATTACAAATACAAGAATTCATTATTTGAGGAGCTTGATAAGAAATGGACAGGGTTCGATGGCATATTGAAATCCGACCATACAGATAATTACATACATGTAAGTGATAAACTTTATCAAAAAGATAACGCAGCCCTTGCAACATTTTGTAGAAAATTAATACCAAGTATATTATATTTTCCTAATTTCTTATTTGACTTTCCTTCCAGGATATATCTGGAAACGAAGAGTCCGCCAACCCCTAAGCAAAGTTTCTATATAGAGTTAATTCAAGACATACTTAACTCGTTGGAAAACAATACTAATATCAAAGAGCATTTAATTGATAGAATTAGAAGCGACGATCCCAGTCAAAAAAAAGCTCTTGACAGGCAATTACAGCTGATGCAGCGAAAAGTCTCAGAGGTGATTTTTGACGCTTGGAATAAAATTTTTAAAAGGCAAATTACCGACACCAGAATTGTTATTTCTCACAACATAGATGGTGAAAATCTCCCATTTTTGGAGTTTGAAATAGAAGCAGAAGACGGCATTTATCAATTAGACGAAAGGTCGTTGGGTTTTAAATGGTTTTTTATTTTTCTACTTTTCACTCAATTCAGACCTTTTAGGAAAGACACACCACAAAATCTTATATTTCTTTTTGACGAACCTGCATCTAATTTACATTCATCCGCACAGCAACATCTTTTAAAAAGTTTTGAAAACTTAACAGAGAATTCAAAGGTAATTTACACAACACATAGCCACCACCTTATAAATCCCAATTGGTTAGAAAGCACATTTGTGGTTAAGAACGAAGGATTTAATTTGGAAAATCCTGAAGTCTATAATATCAAAAAAACAAATATCACAATTGAATCCTATAGGGAGTTTGCAGCCAAACACCCATATAATACAGCATATTTTCAACCTGTACTAGATGTATTGGATTATGTTCCCAGCAACTTAGAAAATCTACCCAGTTGCATTTTCTTAGAAGGCAAAAATGATTATTACACATTAGCCTATTTTAAAGATATTATATTTAGCAATAAATATGAGCTGAATATGGCACCAAGCACCGGATCCGGCAATTTGGATACCTTAATTAGCCTATATATAGGTTGGGGTAAAGAATTTGTAATTTTATTAGATTCTGACAAAGCTGGGATTAAAGAAAAACAAAGATATATTGAGAAGTTTGGGATAATTGTCGAAAATAGAATATTCCTTTTATCAGATATAAATAAAGACTGGGAGAAAAAAGAATTGGAAAATCTATTTGAAAATAATGATGCGTTAAAATTTCAATTGCGTACCTATACCGCCACAACATCATTTAACAAAACGCATTTTAACAGATCAATTCAGGAAAGTCTAATTAATAAAAACGCATTTTCTTTCTCTCCAGGCACACTAAACAATTTTACCAGAATATTAGATTTTATGTCCACCAAAATCGGTGAGACAGGCTTATAGCCTTCAGCATTATAAACAAGTTACATTTGTACATAGTCGCCTAATTTCCCCTCTACCTCCTTTTTTCACAATTGCATTTTTAGTCGCCAATGCCAATAAGTCCCCCAATGGGTTGTAAACAGCTTGCTATTTATAATTGGCAATTTTATACTTTATCTGCAACGAGAACACAAACTCTACGGCGGGCTCTGTAACTATAGGGTTAATTACTTTATCAAGGCCGGAGTAATCCAAAGTATCATAGTAATAAGTTGTGGTAGGCGCCAGTTCTTTTCTTTTTTCATAATAGCCTGTATAAGTAGCGCTGTTCTTTGTGGGTGTATAGCTTTGGTATAACTCCGAGGGGTAATAGCTATGTAACGTTTCGTCGTAAATTTGCCCGGCCGGTTTTAACTGCATGCCGGTAGCCGCCACGTATCGGTCCTTCTTTTTCGCAATTATGCCAGCCGCCAATTTAAATAATTGATTGCTGATGGTATCCAGATCATTAACGATATAATCAACCTTTATCAGGTCATATATCCCAAATTTGGATGCCGCAACCAGCAACTCATCCAGGTTTTTTACACTATTAACTTTAATGATTACATTTTTCTTAATCTCAAAGCCTTTTTGGTATTGTTCAACTATAGGGCCACTTGTGTTGAAGTCGTAGAACTTAGTTTGGGTGGTCATATCTACAAATACATCGCTAGGTTTGATGTTGAACTTAGGCAATGAACTTTTAAACCCTGCTATACGTTTATTTATCCGATTATTGGCATCGGTAATTGTGGCCGCAGTATCGGCCACGCCGAAAGTAACCACATAGGCATCAGCAATTACATTCATTAAAACATCGGCTTTAATAACAAAAGTAGAATCGGTGAGGTAAAGCTTTGGAGCGTCCTGTTGTGCTTTTGTTTTAGTGTACGACTGCCTGTCATAAACAATATTGCCGCTGTGCTGCGCCTGCAGCGAAAGCGCGCCAAAAAGAAGTAGGCCTGTTAAGGTAAATTTCATGTGATAGCTGATTAAAGGTGTATTAGGATTTTGCTTTATGACCTTTTGCAAAACCGAAGGTTTAAGCACCTTGAAAAATAATTTATTGGCCATGCCAAGCTCCCTTAACTCTTCAAGCCTCTCCAGCCTTTCCAACATCCCCACAAAGCCTCCGCCGGATTTAATTTCCGGAAGAAGCCCCCTGCACATCATCATTACTGATACCTCTTTTGTTTTTCTTCATACTCTCTTTTAGTTTACCGAAACGGTAGTTTAAGCTGGCGGTAACACCCCTGAAATAATTGCGATTAATATTGGTCTGGGTAAAATCGGGGCCGAAGGAATCTTTGATGTTATTCCTGTATTTCGTGAAAGGGTTATTTGCCGATACAGCAAACGAAAGCTTACTCTTCACGATGTCTTTATTAACACTGATAGATGTACTGGCATATGGGTTCGAAGTACCCTGTATCGACAAATTGGGGCCGTTTAAAAACGCGTTTACGCTAACGCGCCAGCCCTTTTCAAAATTATAGCCGCTGTTAACCGATGCCCCGTACATAAAGCCCTGGTTCTTTACCAGTACGCCGTTTACTGTGCCCTGCACCCGCCCGTGCGCTATCCTGCCGTTAAAAGACGTGCTCCATTTTTTGGTGATAGGGTAACTGATATTAGCGTTGAAGGTAAACAGCCGTGCTTTCCCGGTATTATCGAAACTACTGCGGGTAATGTTAGTAGCAGGGTTAAAAACCACTACGGGCATAATGAGGTCGTTAAAATAATTATAGCCAAGCATCAGGTTCAAAGAAGCTTTTTTAGATACGCTATAGCCTAACTGCAAATTATTTGATACGGCAGGCCTCAAGTTGGGATTACCCGATGATTCGAAATTTGGGTTCGAGCGGTCGACAAAGGGGTTGAGCTGATAAATGCCCGGGCGTTGTATCCTTTGCGAGAACCCCAGGTTAAGGGCACTCATGTTCTTGAATTTCTTATTGATGCTGACAGAAGGGACGATATTGAAGAAATGTTTGCTTAACTGCGACGAGGTCGAAATGAAGTCGGCATCGATAATCGTCTCTTCAATGCGTGCCCCGGCCTTAAAGGCCCAGCTTTTCAACGTATAGGTATAGCTGTTATATGCTCCCAATACCTTTTGGTTGTTGTCGAATTTATTGCTCCGTGCCGGGTCGGTTTCAAAAGCACCATTCGCCGAATTGAACGACTGGTATTGAAAATCGCTGTTATTATCCCTGATAATGGCCTTAACACCCCCTTCTATATTCAGCTTTTTTACAGGATGCACATAATCGATCTGAAATGTTTGTTCCGCAGATTCCCCTTCGTTGTGCTGGCGGTAATCGGGCGTAGTATAGTTCACCCGGTTCGATGCTGTTAAGTCGGCATTTTGCGTGTTATTGAACGTAAAATATTGGTAAGAGAACGTGAGCAGCCTTTGCTTGCTGCTTTTAAAACCCAATTGATAATTCAAAGCGACGTTTATTCCCCTGCCGCCGGCCTGGTTATCATTAAACAAATCATACTGCTGGATAACGCCGCCTGATCCGTTCAGGATAGAGTTTTGCAGGTTGGTGCCATCCTGGTTGTTGCCGTTCAGGTTAAATTGCCCCGAAATTAGATTGAGGCTATCTATTTCATAACTGAGCCCTACTTCTGCATAGCCGTTTTTGCCACCCCATTCGGCAGAGTTATTCTGGCTCAGGTTGGTCGGGCTGCTACCGGTAGTCAGCCTACGGATTGAATTGCTTACCGCAGGCGAGTTTGCAATATTGGCACCGAAAAATGCCGATAGCTCGAACTTGCCCTGCTTAGAAGAAAATGACCCGCCTGCCCTTGGGCCACCTACCGGGAATACGTGGCTCACATTTACGGATCCGTTGTATCCGTTGTCAACTCTTTTATTGGTTACGATATTGATGATGCCGCCTATGCCTTCTGCATCGTATTTCGACGAAGGATTGGTAATTACCTCGATACTCTGGATGGTGGAGGCGGGCATGCTTTTCAGGATATTCTTGGGGTCCCGCTCCATCATGCTCGATGGCTTCCCGTTGACCAGTATCTTAAAACCGGTTTGTCCCTTTAAAAGGATATTATCTTCTGCGTCTACAGATAACAGCGGCACTTTCCGCATCATATCCAGCACGTTGCTGCTCTTGCTGTCGGGATCCGACTTAAGATCATAGGTAAGTTTGTCCACTTCCTGTCTTACAATTGGCTTATCTGCTGTAATGGCCACGGCTTTAAGCTGAGTTGTCTGCTCGCTGAGCACGATGCTTCCCAGGTCTCGCGCAGGGTTTGCATTGTCCGTAAGATCGATAGGAATCGTTTTTGGATTATACCCAACACTCACTATCGATATCAGGTATTTTCCCGCCGATAGTTTCTCAAAGTAGAATGCACCGTCTGTTTTTGTTGCTGCTGTGCGCAAAAGCTGCTTCCCTTCGTTACTCAGGTTAACGGTTACGTAGTTTAACGGCTTGTTTGTTGCCGAGTCCATAGTCACCCCCTTTAAAGAGAATAATGCCGGCGCGGTTTGTGCAAAGCATGGAATAATGGCAACAGAAAAGAGGATGATGATTAAAAGTTTTAGTTTCATAGTTATTGCGTTAGATGTTTACAGGAAAAATACGAGCCGTCTCAATAGACTAAAAAGCTATTAATTTATATAATACCATGCAATACATAGTACTATAGACATATGACAACCGCCTAATTGGATTTGTTACACCTGATTGAAATAAAACTTTGCGCTGCCTGGCAACATTGAAGAAACCCGGTAAGCTTTGTGGCTGCTTACCAATTCCTGGTTGCTAAAAAGTGATGGGAAAACCGGTTGGATAGAACAGTAAACATCCGGTTTTATTTTTAACGCGCCTACCGGGCGGTAAGCTATTGCGTTAGTTGTTGAGTACCCAGCGTAATATTTTAGCGATATTCTTCGCATCGTCTACACCGCGGTGGTGGGTACCTTCCAGCGGTAAGTTCAGCATTTCCAATGCGCTGGCCATGCCTACACTGCGGTTCATCCTGCGTTTTTGCGAAAACATGGTTTTCACATTGATGTGCGAGGGGCCGAACGGATAAGCTACCCGCATTTCGCTGCACTGGCGCTGAAACTGGTTGCGGTCGTAGTCGCCGTAGCTTGCCCAAACGCGATTTTGAGAATCGTACTCGCGCTCCAAAATATCGCAGGCATCGTCGAAATAAATGCCTTCATCTTCAATTAAACCCGGCGTAATGGAAGTTAATTGTGTGCAGAATTTGCTTATCTGCGAGCGTTCCGGTATTACCAAAATGCCCCGGTTGGCGCTGATTTCGCCGGTGTCGACATCCAGCAGGCAAACGCCTACTTCAATAATGTCGTTTTTTTGGCCGGGTGGCGTTATACCCTCCCAGCAAGTGGCCTCAATATCTACCACTAGAATTTTGTCTGATTTCATTTTACTTGTGTTTTTTACATATTAAAAATTTGTTTTAAAGCTTAAGCGACGGTACTTAAGCCCCTTACTGTTAATATACAAAAAAAACACGACAATAAAAAATGAAAAATCACCTACAATATCCTTTTTCAAAGAGGCTCCGCTGCCGCAGAAAAAGCCAGGAAGTGATGGCCAAGGCAAACAAAAGATAGGTTATCGGCGGTTTACGCTTCGCCTGTCGGGAAAAACAAAAGACTGGTTAACATGATCAAACTGCAAGCCTTCAATGGGTATATTCAATGCTTCGCTTAATGCCTGTACCGTTCCAAATAAAACAATGAGGCCGTTTGTATCTATGGGCATCCATTTTATATCAATCACTTTAACTCTTAAGCTCTCCATGCTAAACCTTTTAAAATAATCATAAAATAAAGTTATCCCCGCCCTGCACAACGGTTCCCATTGTGGGTCCGCCAGGTAGTCTACAGAGAGTCTTAACGAGTGCTGGCTCTCAACAATTGCCTCCAAATCTATAGCAACATAAAAGCCTTTATTATCAACTTGTTTTCTAAAGGTATACGTGCTCATTTAGTAAATATATTATTTTTAAAAGCTAAATGCTCTTAAGCAATATATCAAATTAACTATTTGATTGCTTTTCAATCATAAAGTGTTACTAATTGATTTGTTTTTCATCAAGAAGTAATACTATTTGATGAGTTTTCAATCGATAAGATCGCGTTTCCCCAAGAAATCTTGCGCGACAAATAAATTTGTTCTCGGCAATACAAGCTATGTATACCCTCTGTGCAAACCTCAGTGCCCTTCGTGGTTAAATAACAAAACTTGCGCAGCCTCGCTACAGTTCCAAACATTATAACCCTCTCCCCCAAACCTTTTCCACATTTGCATTTTTGATACCCCAAAGCCCGTAAATTTTCCTACTTTTGTACCCCGTACACAAACATTCGGCAACGACCATATTCCGCTGCCGGGATTTCAAAAAAATCTCATGACTAAATACATTTTTGTTACGGGTGGCGTTACCTCGTCGTTGGGCAAGGGCATCATTTCCGCCTCATTAGCTAAACTCCTCCAAGCCCGCGGCTACCGCGTTACCATCCAAAAGTTCGACCCGTATATTAATATCGACCCGGGAACTCTTAACCCCTACGAGCATGGCGAATGTTACGTTACCGAAGATGGCGCCGAAACCGACCTCGACCTTGGCCACTACGAGCGTTTCCTAAACACCCCAACCTCCAAAGCCAACAACATTACCACCGGCCGCATTTATCAAAATGTGATCAACCGCGAGCGCGAAGGCGCGTTCCTGGGTAAAACCGTGCAGGTGGTACCGCACATTACCGACGAGATAAAGCGCAACATGCGCATACTGGGCGAAACCGGCAATTACGACATTGTGATAACCGAGATTGGCGGCACCGTGGGTGATATTGAATCATTACCCTTCGTAGAGGCCGTACGCCAGTTTAAATGGGAAGCAGGCAGCGGCAACGCACTGGTAATACACCTTACGCTGATACCTTTCCTGGCCGCAGCAGGCGAACTCAAAACCAAGCCTACGCAACACTCGGTAAAAATGCTTTTAGAGTATGGCATCCAGCCCGATATTTTAGTTTGCCGTACCGAGCACCCTATTAACATCGATATCCGCAAAAAGATAGCCCTGTTTTGCAACGTAAACATCAACGCAGTTATCGAATCGATGGATGCATCTACCATTTACGATGTGCCCCTGCTGATGCTGCGCGAGCAGCTGGATAAGACCGTGTTGACCAAACTGAAGCTGAGCCACAAAAATGAGCCTAACCTTGACAATTGGAAAGCATTTTTGGGCCGTTTGAAAAATCCTACCTCCGAAGTGAAGATTGGCCTGGTTGGTAAGTACGTAGAACTGCCCGATGCCTATAAATCCATCATCGAAGCCTTTATACACGCAGGCGCGTCAAACGAATGCAAGGTAAAAGTGCAATACATCCCATCAGAACAATTGACTGTTGAGAACGCAGTAGATAAACTGAAAGGGCTGCATGGCGTGTTGGTTGCCCCCGGCTTTGGCGAGCGCGGTTTCGAGGGTAAGATAGAGGCCATACGCTACGTGCGTCAGAACAATATCCCGTTCTTCGGTATATGTTTGGGCATGCAGTGCGCCGTGGTAGAGTTTGGCCGCAACGTTTTGGGCCTGGCCAATGCCAGCAGTACCGAAATGAACGCCGATACGCCTTACCCGGTAATAGCGATGATGGAGGACCAGAAAAACATCACCAACATGGGCGGCACCATGCGCCTCGGCTCCTACCCATGCGACTTGAAAAAGAACAGCAAAGCAGCGCTTATTTACGGCACAAATCATATTACCGAACGCCACCGCCACCGTTACGAATTCAACAACGAGTACATTAAACAGTACGAAACTGCCGGCTTGCTGCCATCGGGCATTAACCCCGAAAACGGTTTGGTAGAGGTAGTTGAGCTTAAAAATCACCCGTTTTTTGTGGGTGCGCAGTTCCACCCCGAATTAAAATCAACTGTTGCAAATCCGCATCCACTTTTTATTAACTTTGTCGCCGCTTCGCTGGCTTACGCCCGCAAGAAATAACGCTTAAAAACAGTATGTTGATTAGCACACGGTTGTAACAAAACCCGCCGGCGGTAATCATACGATATATTAGATAATGGATAGAAATACGTTTACAGGATTATTCCTGATCATGGTGATCATGGGGGCTTCGATATACTTCATGAAGCCTTCGGATGCCGACATCAAAAAAGAACAACAACGGGTACACCTCGATTCGTTGAAAAAGGCCGGCGTAACAGCACCTGCAATCACCACCGTTAAACCCGATACCGCAAAAAAATCTGCCGTGGTAGATTCTGCTGTGCTTAAATCGCCTTTCGGCGCGGCAAGCGTGGGTAAAGAGGAATTTGTTACTATAGAAAACGACGAGCTTTCGCTTAAGCTTTCTACCAAAGGTGGCCGCGTGTATTCTGCCGAGTTAAAAAAGTATAAAACGGCATATAAAAAACCACTGGTACTATTCAGCGGCGATAAAAACACCTTCGGACTGACCTTTAGCGCGCAGGGCAAAACCATCAACACCAACGACCTGTTTTTTGCCCCAAGTACCAAAGAGTTGAAAGTTGCGGCCAAAGATTCTGCTTCGCTAACTATGCGTTTAAGCTACAGCCCTACCCAATATATCGATTACATCTACAGTTTAAAAGGTACCGGCTACAAATTAGGCCTTACCATTAAACCAGTTGGGCTCGATCAGGTAATCGCTAACAGCGGAACGCTTAATTTAAGCTGGGCTGCCAGCCTGCTTAAACAGGAGAAAGATATTGCGCAAGAACGCCAATACACCACCGTTTACTACAAAAATACCGACAACGAGGTTGATTACTTAGCCGAGGCTAAGGATGATACAAAATCTATTACCGATAAAAAACAGCAATGGGTTGCGTTTAAACAGCACTTTTTCTCAAATGCTTTGATAGCCACCGGTGGTATCAATAAAGCTACGTTGACCGTTAGCCACGACGTTGCCGACACTACCGATGTAAAGCAAATGAAGGCCGACTTGTCGCTGGGCCGCGATGCCCTGGGCGCAACACCGCTGATATTCTACTTCGGGCCAAACCGTTACTCAACCTTGAAAGACCAGGGTTACGATCTGCAGAAACTGGTTAACCTGGGTTGGGGCCCGTTGAAATACATCAACCAGTTTGCCACGTTGCCCATCTTCAACTTCCTGAATAAATTCAACTGGAACTACGGTATCATCATATTGGCTCTTACGTTTATCCTGAAATTGGTTTTATCACCACTTACCTATAAGTCGTACTTAAGTATGGCCAAAATGCGCGTGTTGAAGCCCGAGATGGACGAGATAAAGGCAAAAGTTGGCGAAGATAACCCTACCCTTTTGCAGCAGGAATACCTTAAGCTTTACAAAAAAGCAGGCGTAAACCCCTTAGGCGGTTGTTTGCCCCTGGTGATACAGATGCCAATCGTAATCGCATTCTTCCGCTTTTTCCCAAGCTTGTTCGAGCTTCGCGGCCAAAGCTTCCTGTGGATGCACGATTTATCTACCTACGATTCGGTTATCACGTTCGCCCCGATATTCGGCGTGAGCCACATCAGTTTGATGTGTTTATTGATGACCATCTCTACATTGATATACACTTACTTCAACAACCAGATATCGGGCGCAACTGGCCAGATGAAATACATCGGATACATTACGCCGGTTATCTTCCTGGTAACGCTGAACAGCTACCCATCTGGTTTGAACTACTATTACTTCCTGGCCAACATGCTTACTTTCGCGCAGCAATACCTGATCAAATTCATGGTTGATGACAAGAAGATACATGCCCAGATCCAGGAGAACAAAAAGAAACCCGAAGATCCCAAAAAGAAAAAATCAGGCTTCGGTGCCAAACTGGAAGAAATGATGCGCGAGCAACAGAAAGTTCAGCCGAAGAAATCGAAATAGAGAATAGAAACTAGTTGATTAGCGATTAGTTAACCGGCATAATATTAAACCCATAGCTGTAGAAGCTGTGGGTTTTTTGTTGGAGAAGATTTACATTGCAGCATGACAAGCTATAAAGAATTCGAAATAGAAGTGCTTAACGAGCCAGATTACGAACCGGAATCTGTAGAGGACAGTAATCGTTATGCTGCTGTCCATTCTGATCCGGAAGATACTTACCGGCCAAATTCCAAGCATGGGATAAGGGTTAGCCATGATGGCGCCGAAATAGCTTCGGCAATAGTATTAGGTTATGCGGGAGCTACGGGGATTGGGGAGAATTCCTACGTCGTCACTGATGACGTAATTTTGATATGCTGCAGCAACCAGGTATATGCCTTGGCATTGCCTGAACTTTCCTTAAGGTGGAGCAAACAACTGGATTTTGCTACCTGTTTCGGCGTTTACGAGTTTGAAGACGACTTTATAATCCATGGCGAAGTAGATATAAGCCGCATAACCATCAATGGCGATATCAAATGGCAATTCAGCGGTGCAGATATCTTTGTAAACCTCGATGGCGAACTCTCCTTCGATATTGTTGACAGGGAAATTAAGCTCATCGATTTTTTAGGAAACAAATACACATTGAACGGCGACGGCGAAATGATGGATTAGAACCACACTTCCTGACCCTTCCATCTTTTGTAACCTTTTTAACTTTTCTAACCTCTCCAACTTTTTTAACTTTTACAGACTAAATAAATTAGCAAAATAGTATTACATTTGATTTATGTACGCTATAGTGGATATCGAGACTACCGGGGGGCATGCCAGCGCAAATGGCATTACCGAAATTGCTATTTGCATACACGACGGTAAAAAGATAACCCGTCGTTTCGAAACGCTGGTGAACCCGCAGCGCGATATCCCGGTGTATATCCGTGCCTTAACCGGCATCACCAACGAAATGGTGAGCACCGCACCGCTGTTCGAGGATGTGGCGCACGAGATATTCCATATGCTAAAGGGGCAGATATTCGTGGCGCATAACGTCAATTTCGATTACTCTTTTTTGCGTTACCACCTCAACGCCGCCGGGTACGAGCTGAATGCTAATAAACTTTGCACCGTAAGGCTTGGGCGCAAGATAATGCCGGGACTGCTATCGTACAGCTTAGGCAAGCTTTGCAGCCACTTGGGCATTGGCAATAACAGCCGCCACCGCGCTATGGGCGATGCCGAGGCCACTGCGGAGCTATTCTCGCTTTACCTTAAAAACGATACGGCTAACCACATAGGCCAGGCCCTGAAACTCAACTCGAAGGAACAACGCCTGCCGGCCAACCTGCCAAAGGCCGATGTAGATGCCCTGCCCTGGTGCCCGGGCGTATATTACTTCCACGACGAAAAGGGCAAGGTGGTTTACGTAGGCAAGGCCAAGAACCTAAAAAAACGTGTTTGCAGCCACTTCACCGGCAATAACCCCGGCCAGCAGCGGCAGGAATTTTTGAAGAGCATCCACCGCATCAGCTACCAGGCCTGCGGTACCGAACTCATTGCCTTCGTGCTGGAAGCCGTAGAGATAAAACGCCTGTGGCCAAAATATAACCGCTCGCTCAAACGTTTCGAGAACACCTACGGGCTTTATGCCTTTGAGGACCAACGCGGCTACCTGCGCCTGGCGGTTGATAAGCACCGCAAGCACATGCCGGCGGTATATGCCTGCAACTCGTTGCTGGAGGGCTATAACCTGCTCAATACGTTGATAGAAACCTTTAGCCTGTGCCCCAAGATGTGCTTCATCCAAAAGAACGACCAGCCCTGCAGCGGCAACAACGTAAACGCCTGCGCCTGCGAGGGCCACGAAACACCCGAAGAGTACAACCTGAAAGTTACCGCGGCTATGGATGAGTTGAAGAAAGCCCTGCCGACTTTCGCCATACGCGATGAGGGCCGAACCGGCGACGAGCACAGCTGCATCCTGATAGAAGAGGGCCGCTTTTACGGCATGGGCTATATTTCGCACTACTTCGAAGCGGACAATGTACAGCAGCTTAAAAACCACCTCACCCCCTACCCGGGCAACGATTACATCAAGAACATCGTTACAGGCTACGCCAGCCGGCACCCGGAACGGAAAGTGAGTTTTGCGTAGGGTGTAGCTTGAAAAACCACCAAACTAATCCCATCGTCATTGCGAGCGAAGCGCGGCAACCATCGGTGAGCAGAGCCACGCTGCAAATCCGCTCTGCATGCCGATGATTGCCACGCCGCCCTTTCGCGCTCTCCGCCCGCTGCGGCTCGCAAAGACGAGGTGGTGAGGCATGGGTCCCAATTACGGAAGCCCGGTTTTGCAGGCTAAACCACAATATTCCTCGCCGATTTGTCATTGCTGGAGATTAGATAATTAGAGATTGGAGGTTAGTTAAGAATGTAAATAGCCGATAGTGAATAGGTAGAAATCCAGAGTTGAATCAACGAAGCTCTGCACAACTGACCTCTGTTCAACTAACCTCTAGCAAACAACCCAACCATAGGCCACACAACCTGCTTAATAAACTGCTCGTGAAAGAGCAGGGGCATCGGCACGATGAGCCAAAAGAAAACCCATATCCTGGCTACCAGTTTGTTCCTCAAAAAGAATATGCCACGGGCTGCCAATAGTTTTTCAACCAACACCAATATCCCCTGTATTAAAAAATAAAGCGTAGGCAAGCCATAACCGCTGTTTACCGGCAAGCTTAAAGCCAGTTCGTGCAGCAAGCCCGAGAAGATGAACGATACCATCAACGCCACGGGTGCTCCTACCCTATTCTTTAAGGGCCGGAATATGGCAACGGAGGTCATCTCGCTGAAAGCGATGTTCCAGCGTTTGCTCCAAAGTTCAGTAAGGCTAAGGGCTTTCGCCGGCTGGCGGAACAGGTAGTAAGTATTCACGCCCGAAAAACGCCACATGCCTGCGCTGATGCTCAACAAGCCAAAATGCAGTATCAAACTCAAGGCTACCAAAAGTACGGGGCTTACTAAAATGTACGTAAGCCTTGCATCTAAATGTAAAGCGACAATACCGTGCGCCAGTAAAATAAGCAACACACCGCCTATTACCCTGCTGATACCAAAGCGCACCATCTCCCCACCGCCGGACACTGCCTTTTCCCCCAGCGTTTCGAAAGGCTGCGCGCGCATCCCCACCCAGCCGATGGCATAGATGCACCACTGCTTAAAAGTTAAAGTAAGCGGCCGGTTCTTATAGCCCTCCGTAACGGCTATCACCTTCATAGCGCTGAAGGTGGTAGCAATAATGGCGAGCATCTTCAGGATGGGATGCTCATTGATGAATAGGTAATAAACGCCGGCGATGCTCAGCGCCAGCATGAGCCAACCCGCAAAAACCAGCTTCTGTTTAATAAAAACATATCCAACCAGTACTACCGCCAAATTGATGAGCGCAAAACATAGCAGGTGAACTATTAACCGCGTATCCATCCCATTTAAAAATTTAAGTAAAACACCCAACTGTAAATTAGGCTGAGCGCTATAAACAGCGTAGTTAAAACTACCTCGGCCAACAAGTTAAACCCTCCTTTAGGGAAAGCACTTCTGTCGAAGTAAAAGAATTGGGTAAGCACTCTTGATATCCAGTAAACTGCAATAAAACCGGTGAGCAGTGCCGCCAGCCGTGAGCCGTTAAGCAGGTCACCGGCCGCAAAAAACGACACAAGCCCCAGGCAAAGGTTTATTACTAAAATGTAAGCTCCGTGAACCCAAACCATTTGTTTGACAACGGTTTTTAACTTCGCCAGTTCAGGTTTCCAACCCAATACTTTTGGTATGGCTACGCTGACAACGGCCAGCACTATTTGCGCCAAACCCGCCAATTGCAGTAATTGATGTGCTAATACTTTATCCATCGCGTTAGTTATTTTAATGCGACAAATGTAAATATAATTCTGAACTTTCAAAATGTATTGAAAGTTAATTCAATAAATAATGCCGGTATCTTTTTGATACCGGCATTAACTTTTTCAAAAGCCCCCCTTCAGGGGGCCGGGGAGCTACTACTTCAAATACTTATCGTACCATTTAATATACCGCTCCACCCTATCCACCTGGTAGCTCGGGATGCTGATACCGTGGTTTTGGTTAGGATAAAGTATCAGCTCCGCAGGCACGCCAAGCGATTTCAAAGCCTGGTACATCTGTTCGCTGCCGGCAGTTGGTACGTTAAAATCCTTCAAGCCCGACATAAACAGCACCGGAGTCTTTATCCTGTCGGCATGTAAAAAGGGGTACGATATTTTGTTGTACACATCAATATTGTTCCAGGGCTGGCCCAGTTCGTTGTCATACTGTAATATATATTGGTCTATACCGTAATTGGCAATCTGCAGCGCGCTGCCCGCGCCGCTTGCCGCGGCTTTGAAGCGGGTATCGCTGGCTATCAAAAAGTCGGTAGTGATGCCGCCGTAGCTCCAGCCGCCTACGCCAAGCTTATCAGGGTCGGCAATACCTTCTTTTACCAGGTAATCTACTGCCCCGTGCAGGTCAATTACTTCCTTGTTGCCCCAATCGGCAGCAATGGCGCGGGTGTACTCTATCCCCCTGCCCGAACTGCCACGATAATTCACCGCAGCCACCGCGTAGCCCGCGCTGGCCAAAACCTGGCAGGTACCGTCGAAACCGTAATCATCCTGCCCAACGGGGCCGCCGTGAACAAATAAGATGAAAGGCATCTTTTTGGTACTGGTGCTATCCGGCCGGTATAATATGCCGGACACCTTCGTGCCATCTTTGCTTATCGAGCGGAAACCTGTAACCTGCGCCAGCGTTACCTTGCTCAGCCAATCCTGATGTTGGAATGTAAGGCGGCGCAGCTTGCCCGCTTCCAGGGCGTAGATTTCGTATGGCATGTAGGGGTCGCTCAGGGTTATCACCCAACTGCCGGGACCTTGCGCTGTAATATCGCCCAGGTTTACCTTACCACGGGTGGCCGGTATAATGCTTGTCTTTTTGCTTGCCAGCGTGTAGGTGGCGGCGTAGTGTTCGCGGTCGTCCTCCACCAAAAAGGCTATGCTTTTGCCGTCTTTGCTCCAGTCGGGGCTATCTACGGGGCGGTCCAGGTCTTTTGTAAGCAACTGGTTACCGCTGCCGTCGGCGTTCATCAGGCAAAGCACGTTCTGGCTATACATGTTATAGCCCTCGCTGTTTTGGCGCAGGTAGGCGATGTATTTGCCATCGGGGCTGTATTTGGGGCCCACATCGTGCCCTTTCCAGGTGGTGAATTGTTTTACCGCGCCATTGGCTTTAGCCTCTACCACGAAAATATCAGCGTTTTCGCTCCTGTCGGGGTCGCTATCGCGGTTGCTTACGAAAGCGATGCTTTTACCATCGGGAGCCCATGTTGGCGAGCCCTCGTCGAAGTTGCCTTTGGTTAAGGTATCCAGCTTTTTAGTGCCGATATCGAATAGGTACAGATGGTTGTGGTCGTGCTCCAGGTAGCCCTGGTAATCTTGCTTAAAGTGGTAACGGTCTACCACTATCGGCTTGGGTGTTTTTGGCGCTTCTTTGCCGGCGTTGTCAGGATCGCCAATAACCATTACTAACCTGCTACCGTCAGGGCTCCATTCGTAATCGCCCAGGTCGCCTTTTATATCGGTTACCTTTTGGGCCTCGCCTCCGCGGCAATCCAGCAGCCAAAGCTGGGAGCCGTTCTTAGAATCGCGCGAGGACAAAAAAGCCAGGTATTTGCCATCGGGGCTCCAGCGTGCGCGGGAAGCGGGCTGGTCGCCAAAGGTAAGTTGTATGGAGGTTTTGCCATCCCAGCTTTGCATCCACAGGTGCGATACGCGTTTATCCTTAGCGGTATCTACCATAGAAACGCCATAGGCCACCCATTTACCATCGGGCGAAACCTGGGCATCGCTTACGCTGGGTATCTTATAAAAATCGGCGGGTTTAAAGGGTTTCTTGTCGGTTTGGGCAAATACGGAGGATGCCAGCGAGGCGGCGAAGAGCAGCGTAAAGTATTTTTTCATATGAAAGCATTAGATTGGGAGGTAATTTAAGGAAAAGAGGTTAGAGATTGGAGGATGGGGGTTAGTTTTTGCAGCTTTTTAAGCAAAACACAAAAATGTTACACATGTCTCCTATCCAGATGTCCCCAAATAAGGAGGATTGAAAATACCGGTAGTTAGGAAGATATAAAATTGGGGAATTATAAATCGAAGTCCGAAACATTGAATCTATCGCCAATATGGCCACGGATGCTCGTTTTCATTATCATCTTAACGATGTTTGGCTCTAAATCGGATAAGTTCAAAGGAATAACCGGTGAGGCAACCAAATGATAATTGAGTTCGGAAAAATTACTTAAAACGGTTTTATCGAAAGAGAAAAACCCTTTTTGCGCCATATCTTTAAAATCAACCAAATACCTTTCATCAAAATCGGGCACTATTTGATTTAGATTGGGATTAATTACGATGGGTGAAATAGAGTTCAACAGCCTGCAGTAAGCCGCCAAAAAGGATGTCTCAACGTTTGTTGATACCGATAACG
This sequence comes from Mucilaginibacter sp. P1_D10, assembly GCF_056406215.1. Classification (NCBI taxonomy): domain Bacteria; kingdom Pseudomonadati; phylum Bacteroidota; class Sphingobacteriia; order Sphingobacteriales; family Sphingobacteriaceae; genus Mucilaginibacter; species Mucilaginibacter sp. P1_D10. Next base: position 46,249 of record NZ_JBFUAP010000023.1, read on the forward strand.
GCAATTTACCACCGCCCGATGCAACAAATGCGATGTGTTCTCCATTGGTGAAAAACCAATCTATGTCAGAGGTTTGCTGCTCAAGTTCGGTAATCATATGTGTATTTAGGTAATAGTTATTGAGAACTGGAGGTTGGCAGCTACCTAGTCTCTAACGTGCAAAAAAGGCTTTATTTTTGTTTTACCGCCAAGCGCCGTTCCTTGAAAGGAACGGCAATGAAGGTGGGAAACTGAAAAACATAAACGGCCAACCCACCTTCATTGCCGTTCGGCTTTAGCCAACGGGAAACTTGAAAGGAACGGCAATGAAGGTGGGAAACTGAAAAACATAAACGGCCAATCCACCTTCATTGCCGTTCGGCTTTAGCCAACGGGAAGCTTGAAAGGAACGGCAACGAAACCCGGAGCCTGAAAATAATAACCGCCAATCCCCTTTAATTGCCGTTCGGCTTTAGCCAGCGGGAAACTATATCACCCCCGCCTTCTCCAACTCTACCTGCATCTGCTGCTGCAAGCTCAAGGCCTCTGCACGGGCTGCTTCGGCAAAGTCTTCACCGTTGCTGGCGTAGATGATGGAGCGCGATGCGTTTACGATGAGGCCGCAGTCCGCAGTCATGCCGTATTTGCAAACGTCTTCTAAACTTCCACCTTGTGCGCCAACGCCGGGTACCAACAGGAAGTTATCGGGTGCGTATTGGCGTATATTGGTAAACTCGGTGCTTTTGGTAGCACCTACTACAAACATCAACCTATCGGCCCCTGCCCAGGTATTGGCCTTCTGTATTACGGTTTCGTAAAGGAAGCCATCGCCGGTGTTGAGGTACTGGAAATCCTTACTCCCTACCGATGAGGTGAGCGCCAGGATAATCACCCATTTACCGTCATATTTTAAGTAAGGCGTAACGCTGTCGTTCCCCATATAGGGCGTAACTGTAATGGCATCGAAGCCCATACCGGTTACATCCTCGTTAAAAAACGCTTTGGCGTAGTTGTCGGATGTGTTGCCTATATCGCCGCGTTTGGCATCTATAATAGATAAACAATCTTTTGGCAGGTACCCATAAGTAGAGATAAGGCTCTGCAAACCGGCCATGCCGCGGCTTTCGTAAAAGGCCGCGTTGGGTTTGTAGGCTATGCACAAATCTTTAGTGGCATCGATGATGCGTTTGTTGAATTCAAAGGCCGGATCGGGGTATCCTTTCAGGAATTCGGGAATTTTTTCTACATCTGTATCTAACCCCACGCATAAAAAAGTTTTCTTTTGTTTTATCTGGGCTATAAGTTGCTGGCGGGATATCATCTCAGTGTTTTATTTCGATGCCAAAAATCTAAAAAAAACTACACAACCTGTTATTTTTTTATTAAATTTGCATTTTAAGAATATTTCATTAAAATTGCATCGTTTTCCTCTGCATTTCTTGCTTACAAGAAACAATTTTTATCACCACGTCATTATTGTTGATACTTACCTGGCTTAAATATTGCATATACAGGGTTTGCAAAACAATCTTTCAACTAAAAAATCCTTTTGAACTATAATTCATATCATGTCTGATACAATAGAATTGAACGACAAACTCGTTTCTGAGTTGCGCGATATTGCTAGGAGTTTGGGTATTGCCACTGCTGATGAGCTTAGGAAAGCCCAGCTTGTTGCCGCAATAGTTGAACAAAGGCAATTAATAGAAGCAGCCAGGATCCAGCAAAGCATCACCGAGAACAATTACGCGCCAAAACCTGCAGGCGAAGATACCGAAGCACCGGCCGAAGCCGAGCCAGCCGAAAAAACACGCAAAAGAACCCGCGTAGTAAAAGCCAAAAACGAGCCAAGGGTAGAAGTGCCCTTAAACGATACAAACCTTTTTGAGCAGGAAGAAGACGAGTTGGAAAACAATAACCGTGGCAACTTTACGCCTGCGGTTTCGGCTACCACCGTAGAAACCGATGAGGAACAGGCTATAAGGGCTGAGCAACTGCCCGCCGAGGCCCGCCCCCAGAAATTCGAACGCCGCGTAAACAACACCGGCAACGGCCCTGCGCAAAAAAATCAGGAGCCCGCTATCAACCTCGATTTTGATAACGTAATTGTAAACGAGGGCGTGCTGGAAATTATGCCTGATGGCTACGGTTTCCTCCGCTCTTCTGATTATAACTACCTAACATCCCCGGATGATATATACGTATCGCAATCGCAGATAAAACTGTTCGGCTTAAAAACCGGCGATACCGTGCGCGGCAGCATACGCCCGCCAAAAGAAGGTGAAAAATATTTCCCGCTGGTACGCGTGGAAGCCATCAATGGCCGCATACCTGCCGAAGTGCGCGACCGCGTACCTTTCGACCACCTTACACCGCTTTTCCCATCGGAGAAACTGAGCTTGTTTACTGATGCCGGTAATTATTCTACCCGCATTATGGACCTGTTCTCCCCTATCGGTAAAGGTCAGCGTGGTTTGATCGTGGCGCAGCCAAAAACAGGTAAAACCATGTTGCTGAAGGATGTTGCTAACGCGATAGCCAAAAACCACCCCGAAGTTTACCTGATCATCTTACTGATTGACGAACGCCCCGAGGAGGTTACCGATATGGCCCGCAGCGTACGTGCCGAAGTGGTATCATCTACCTTTGATGAGCCTGCAGAGCGCCACGTAAAAATTGCCAATATCGTATTAGAGAAAGCAAAACGCATGGTAGAGTGCGGCCACGATGTGGTTATCCTGCTGGATTCTATCACCCGTTTGGCACGTGCTTATAACACGGTTGCGCCAGCATCGGGTAAAATATTATCGGGTGGTGTGGATGCCAACGCATTGCATAAACCAAAACGCTTTTTTGGTGCGGCCCGTAATATAGAAGATGGCGGCTCGCTCACCATCATCGCTACCGCTCTTACAGAAACCGGCTCTAAAATGGATGAGGTTATCTTTGAAGAATTTAAAGGTACCGGCAACATGGAGCTTCAACTGGATCGTAAACTTTCTAACAAACGTATCTTCCCGGCTATCGATATCACAGCATCGAGCACCCGCCGCGACGATCTGTTACTGGATCGCGATACGTTACAGCGTATATGGATACTACGTAACCACCTTGCCGATATGAATTCGCAGGAAAGCATGGAGTTTTTACAGGCCCAGATAAGGGGCACAAAAACTAACGAAGAGTTCCTGATTTCGATGAATTCATAATATATTTATGTATATGGAGTTATAATTTAGCACAAGCTTAACTTATAACTCCATGTTATTAATAAAAATAGTTATACCTTCATAACCGATTATGAGGAGGCAAGTAAAAAAACATCTTCCAAATGCCATTACCTGCGCAAACCTGTTTAGTGGCTGCGTAGGTATCGTATTTGCGTTTCAGGATAACCTGGTAATAGCGGCTTATGCCATTTTTTTGGCGGCAATCTTCGATTTTTTCGATGGGTTTGCCTCGCGGGTACTAAACTCCACATCGTGCATAGGCAAGGATCTGGATTCGCTTTCTGATATGGTGAGCTTCGGCGTATTGCCATCGGCCATTGTTTACGAGTTGCTTTCGCGCTCGCCGCAGATACCCGGCATTGGCGAGTATGTTAATTACGCAGCCTTTTTGCTAGCGGTATTCTCTATGCTGAGGCTGGCCAAATTCAACAGCGACACCCGCCAGGCCGATAGCTTTATAGGCCTGCCTACGCCGGCCAACGCTATCCTCATCGCATCTATACCGCCTATTATGCAGCAGTACGATGCCCTTAGCCGTTACATCCTCAACCCTTACGCCATTTTGGTTTTCATTGCTTTGATGTGTACACTGCTGGTGGCCGAGATTCCGCTGATGTCACTCAAATTCAAGAACAGCGATTTCAACAAAAACTTTTACCGTTATTTATTGCTGCTGTTTTCGGCAATACTGATACTATTTTTTAAATTTGCGGCAGTTCCGGTGGTTATTGTAATGTATATCACCCTATCGTTAATCCAACTAAAATTTGCCGACGATACTATCCTAAGCAGAAACAAACACGCTTAGCGTAGTATTTTCCTAAAAACAAGTACACAGATGAAAAAATTCCTGGCCGAAATTGATGTAATGCCGAAAAAAGAAATCCTGGACCCTCAAGGCAAAGCCGTAACCGGCAGCATGAAAAACCTGGGCTTATCAGAAATACAGAACGTACGCATTGGCAAGCACATCTCCCTGGAAATTGAGGCCGACAGCACCGAAACCGCTAGCGCCAAAGTAGACCAGGCCTGCAAAAACCTGCTGGCCAACCTGATTATGGAAAGCTACAGCTTTAAGCTGGAAGAAGTAGCTTAAGGAAGAAGCAAGAATTTTAGATTCAAGAATCAAGATAGAAGACAGGCTACCTACGGGTAGTTTGTCGTAAATAAAAAAGAGGCGATCATTTAAATGATCGCCTCTTTCGTTATATCAGGAATTCTTTTGTCTTGATTCTTGACTCTTAATTCTTGACTCTTGACGTTTAAAGATTCGCTTCCTTTTGTATCTTAATCTTATTAAGCTCTATCAGGTTTTTGTTTACCATGGTTTTTACCATGTTAAATGTCGCGAGGATTTCCGGCGGGTTGGCGGCGCCTTGCTTGCAGGCTATCTCCACTTCCTGTATGGTAGCCTGGCACCATGGCATGCCAAAAAAGCCCAGGTTTGGTTTTAGCTTGTGCGAAGCTTGTGCGGCAACTACCCAATCTTGCGCATCTATCGCAGCGGTTATGCTGGCAAGCAATTGCGGGGTTTGATCTAAAAACATGCCGATAGAATCTACTATAAATTCATCGCTGCCATCGGCAATTTCGTATAAAAAATCAAGATCGAGGTCTTGTGCTGGTATGTTATCGGCCATCGTTCGGGTTTATATTTCAAAAGTATAACTTTTTTACAATCAAGCTGTCTTTTAAGTCTTTTTTGAGTGCTAAAATGTTTTTACCCAGCACGGGATGAATCATCTGTGGGGAAAGTTCGGCCAGGGGTTCCAGCGTGAAACGGCGGTTGTGCAGTTGTGGATGGGGCACCACCAGGCCCGGCTCGTCAATCACCTCATCTCCATAAAATAAGATATCGATATCGATAATACGCGAACCCCATTTTACCTCGCGCGTGCGGCCCATCTGCAATTCTATAGCCAATATCTTTTCCAGCAGCTTTCGGGCCGGCAGGCTCGTTTGTAGCTGTATCACCTGGTTAAGGTAATCGGGTTCATCGGTTTTGCCCCATGATTGCGTTTCGTAAATGGCAGAAACCCTTGTTACCTCCGAAATTTGTTGCCGGAGGTGCTCAATGGCCTGTTGCAAATGCAATTGCCTGTTGCCCAGGTTGGTGCCCAATAGTAAAAAAACGTCAATCATGTTGTAACAAATATCACATACCCGGCTCTTAATAAAGGTTAAGCAGGGCTATTTTAGTAAGTTTGCATATATAAATGATTTATAACAGTTAATGAAAGAATTCTTCAAATTTGTGTTCGCCACCGTTGTGGGTATCATCATTTCTACCGTAATTTTTGGGGTGCTGTTCGTCCTGCTCATCGTGGGCCTTATTACAGCGGCCAGTTCAGACAAAGTAGCTGATGTTGACTCAAACTCTATCCTGCACATCAAAATAGATTACCAGATAAACGAACGCACCGCAAATAACCCTCTTGCCGCCATCGGTTTCCTGGGTTTCGACGGCGAAAAATCATTAGGGTTGAACGATATCCTCGCCAGCATTAAAAAAGCAAAAGACGACAGTAATATAAAAGGCATCTTTTTAGACGAAAGCTATATGATGCAGGGCCAGGCTACTACCGAGGAACTGCGCAACGCACTTCTCGACTTTAAAAAGTCGGGCAAATTCGTGGTAGCCTACTCCGAAATTTACACCCAGGGTTTTTATTACCTGGCTTCAGTTGCCGATAAAGTGTACCTGAACCCTAAAGGCATCATCGAATTCAAGGGCTTCAGCTCTGAGGTTACCTTTTTAAAAGGTGCGCTGGATAAGCTGGGCATAGAGGCGCAGATTATTAAAGTGGGCACTTACAAAAGCGCCGTAGAGCCCTTTTTCCTCACTAAAATGAGCGATGCCAACCGCGAGCAGGTTACCTCGTACCTGGGTTCTATGTATGATCATTTCCTTACCGGCATTGGCAAGAGCCGCCATATCAACAAAGATTCGCTATTCAACTATGCCAACACCGGCCGCATACAGGAGCCGGAGGACGCTTTGAAATACAAGCTTGTTGACGGGCTGAAATACAAAGACGAAATTTTAAGCGAACTGAAGCACCGTACCGATATAAACGAGAAAGATGACCTGCACAGCGTTGAACTTGGCGAATATGTAAAAAGCAGCGCTAAAGACGACGGCAAGGACGACGACGATAAAAAGAGCTACTCTAAAAACCGCATTGCGGTAATATACGCCTCGGGCGAGATCAGCGGCGGCGATGGCGACGATAACAGCATTGGCTCCGAAAAAATATCAAGGGCCATACGCAAAGCCCGTACCGACGATAAAATAAAAGCGATTGTTTTGAGGGTGAACTCCCCGGGTGGCAGTTCGTTGGCATCTGACGTTATCTGGCGCGAAGTGATGCTCACCAAAAAGGTAAAACCCATCATCGTTTCCATGGGCGATGTGGCTGCATCCGGCGGGTATTATATTGCCTGCGCGGCAGATTCTATCTTCGCCGAGCCGAATACCATCACGGGTTCGATTGGCATCTTCGCGGTGCTGCCCAACATGCAGAAATTCTTTAACGATAAGCTGGGTGTTACCTTCGATGGCGTAAAAACCGGCAAGTATGCTGATTTGGGCGATGTAAGCCGCCCCCTCACCCCCGAAGAGCGCGCCATGCTGCAAAAAAGCGTGAACCGCGGTTACGATACCTTTACCAAAGCCGTAGCCGACGGCCGCAAGAAAACGCAGGCCTATATCAACTCCATAGGCCAGGGCCGTGTATGGACAGGTCAGCAAGCTTTAAAAATAGGATTGGTTGACCGTCTGGGCAACATCAGCGATGCCGTGGCATCAGCCGCAAGAAAGGCGAACCTGAAAGACTACCAATTGGTAAGCTATCCCGAGCAAAAGAGCGTACTAAGCAAATTGGGCCAGGGTTTCTCTGCCCAAATGAGTGCGCACTTCGTAAAAGCCGAGCTTGGCGAGAACTACAAATACTACCAGCAGATAAAAGGCGTAACCCAAATGATGCGCACCCCACAGGCACGCATGCCTTACGAAGTGGTGATAAGATAATTTTGTGTTTAAATATTTTGATGGAAAAGCTGCCTGTGAAGGTGGCTTTTCCTTTTTGGCCGCAATCCCTGAAAGGGTTTCAGGGACTGCGTCTTTATTTTTTATGCTGTTTCATGCCTGAGGATGTATAGGTCATACTCCATTTGCATAGTCAACCAATACTGGGCACTAATCTCAAAAAGCTTTTCGAGCTTGAGTGCCAATTTTGCGGATATATTTCTCTTACCGGCAAAGATTTCACTTAAATGGTGTGGTAAAATTTCCAATTTCTCGGCCACATCCTTTTTTAATAAGCCTCTTTCTTCTATTTCTTCTAATAGAAATTCACCTGGGTGAAAGGCTTCAATGTCAATCTCTTTACCAGTATAATCTAATACTTGATTGATCATAAGTTAAACGCTTCTCGCGTAGTTATGAATAATGATTTGAAATTTCCTCTATAAGGATAATCTCAATATTATTCTGTTTGTCAATTCCGAATATGAGACGGTATGCTTTATTCAATCGAATTGAATACTTACCCTCATAACGTTTTTCTTTTAATTTTTCAAAATGAAAGCTTTTGTTATTGCGCAATTCCGAAGAGCTTCTCGCACTCTTGATTTCGAACAATCGCCTTTTAAACGCCTTAATTACTTCAACAGGGAATTCTTGCTTGCCTGTCAATGCTTGATCTTTAGCTAATTCGCTTAAATACTGATTTAAGATTTTTACAATCATTTGTTAATTAATTTAAGCCCCTTTCCTTGAAAGAAGCAGTTAATTTAGCACCTATGTTAAATAGGATGCTTTTGTGAGATTTTCTTTCATTTGTTTCATTCCAATGTGATGCTTGTATGATTGTGTATTGCCCCTAATAAAACATTTAAGTTTATACAAAAGAAATAAAAATTAATCATATAACCAAATTTTGGTTATATGATTAATTTTTTTCTCGCATTAACATAATCGCAGTGTTTTAAACAGTTAATTACCACCACACTTGTATTTTTACCGCAAAACCGGTTACGGGTTGGCTTGCAGCAGTAATTAAATTCAAAATATGAAGTTTGTTTTCACAGTTATTTTGGCGGTTATTATTTCTTTCGCAACTAAAGCGCAAGTCAAGAGAGATTCTCTACCAAAAATAAAGTCCATCGTCGATGTGTCCTTGGCCATAACGCGGTTTTATAAGCCGGATGGCGATTCATTAAAGAATGCATGTTCGGAGGATGGCTTTTTTATTGAGGCGTAGTATCGAACCATCTTAAACAGTCCGTTGCGTTGACCGCCACAGCTATATTTATTTGCTCCTCAAATTTCTCAGGTATCCAGCAATACATCAGCCTACTATAATCATTGTCCGTTAAATAAAACCAGGTATCTATCGGCGGACAATCAAAAATATCAATTAGCCCATCAGAGTGAGCTTCGGAACATCCATCTACAACAGTGCAATCGACCTCTGCTATCAGTATTCTACCTTTAAAACTAGTCTGCCGTTTATCCAACTTCACCACATGCTTTTTATTAGCTAATTGTTGGTCAAACAATTCTTTATAAATGACCATATCGTTGTCTCTCCATGGATCGACAGACCAATCCGCTTCAAAATAAGTCTTGATTTCCCCGTCATATTCTCCCGGTTTAAAGGAAAATACCTTTTGACCATTATAATCCGGGTTAAAACTCCTCAATATTTCGGCTGCTGATTTATCCGTATTAGCTAACTGCATTTCGCAATAAGATTGCGTTAGCAATAGGTTTTGAGCGAATACTTCATTGTCGACGTTGTGCATATCAGGCTTCGGCGTATCAACCACAAAGTACGCAAAATTTGAGTTAACACGAATTTGAACGAATGGAATCGAATTTCACTAATTTTTAGCTGCGGTAGTTGGCCATAATTACGAGCCGGTTTTGTGTTAATTGAGCTTAATTCGTGGCATTCGTGTTCACTCAATAAACTCTCTGTGCCACCTCGAATTTGAGTTACCACGAATTTGAACGAATTGAATCGAATTACACTAATTTCTAGCTGCGGCAGGTGGCAATATTCACCCACCGGTTTTGTGCTAATTGAGCTCAATTCGTGGAATTAGTGTTCACTCAATAAAAACCTCTGCGCCCCTTTGCGCCTACCTCCGCGTTCTCTGCGGTTAAAAACAGATGTCCAATAATGTTGTTCAATAATAAAAGGCATTTTTGCCCCTGCCTTTTGTATTTTTACCGCAAACCAATTTATGGAAAATAAGCCCGTAGCCCGTACGCTCCGCCTGCTGTCGCAATTGATGGAATTGCACGAGGCCAACCCCTTCAAAATAAAATCGATAGCCAACGCGGCTTTTAAGGTTGATAAGCTCCCCTTCCCTATTGCCGGTAAAACCGTTGCCGAGCTGGAGAAGATAGACGGCATAGGCAAAAGCCTCGCGGCCAAAATTGCCGAACTGCTGGAGACCGGCACCATGGCCGAACTGCAGGAAATACTGGATAAAACCCCCGAAGGCATCGTAGAGATGATGGCCATCAAGGGCATAGGCGCAAAAAAAGTGGCCACCATTTGGAAGGACCTGGGTATAGAAAACGTAGGTGAACTTTACTACGCCTGCAATGAAAACCGACTGATAGAGGCCAAAGGCTTCGGACTGAAAACGCAGGACGAGATACGCAGGCTCATCGAGTTCCGGATGGCGGGGAACGGCAAATTCCTGTACGCACAAGTAGAGGAAGAAGCCAAACTGCTGATGGATGAGGTAAAAAGCATCTTCCCGGAGGCTCTGAAACATTTTGCCGGGGAGTACCGCCGGTTGAACGAAATCGTAACCGAGCTGGTAATCGTGGTGGGCAGCCAAAACCAGCAAGTTGCATTTGATGCCCTTGCAAAATCGGAAATTTTACAGAATGTGAGCTTGAATGGAGACCACATTGGCGGCGAACTGAAAAACGGGCTGCTGGTTGATATTATTTGCGTGGATAAAGCAGAATATTATAAAGAATTATTTATCAATACCGGCTCTGACGACCACGTGGAGGCCGTATTAGCCCTGATGACCGAAGAACTGGAGGAACCATCGAGCGAGGAATTTATCTATCAAAAAGCCGGGCTCGCCTGGATGCAGCCCGAACTGCGCGAAGGCGATACGTTTATCGAACGGGCAGCTGCAAACAAGCTACCCAAGCTGATTACCTACCACGACCTCAAAGGCACCCTGCACAACCACAGCACCTGGAGCGACGGCGTAAACACCGTAGAAGAGATGGCCCTTTACTGTCGCGATCAGTTGAAGCTGCAATACCTGGGCATGTGCGACCATAGCAAGAGCGCTTTTTACGCCAAGGGCCTCAGCATAGAGCGTGTGCTGCAACAGCACGAGGAAATAGACCATCTCAACAAAAAACTGGAGGGATTCCGTATATTCAAGGGGATCGAATCGGATATATTGAACGATGGCTCGCTTGATTACCCCGACGAGATATTGCAACGCTTCGATTTCATCGTCGCATCGGTACACAGCAACCTAAAAATGGCCGAAGATAAAGCCACCGCACGACTGATAAAAGCTATCGAAAACCCGTACACCACGATATTGGGGCACCCCACTGGCAGGCTGCTTTTGAGCCGGAAAGGCTATGATATCGACTGTAAAAAAGTGATAGATGCCTGCGCTGCCAATAAGGTAATTATCGAAATAAATGCCAACCCCGTACGTTTAGACCTCGACTGGCGCTGGCACCAATACGCTTTGGAAAAGGGTGTTATGCTATCCATCAACCCGGATGCACACCGCAACAGCGGTTTCCTGGATATGGAGTACGGCGTAAATGTGGCCCGCAAAGGCGGCCTCAACAAAGAAATGTGCCTGAATGCCTTATCTTTGGAAGAAATTAAAAAGGTTTTTGAAGCGAAGAAACCGAAATAAACATACAATCCTGAATCTTGTCTCGCGCAAAGACGCAAAGGCGCCAAGATTAAAAAAACACTTTGCGTCTTTGCGCCTTTGCGAGAAATTACTCAGGCGATAACAGTATATACCCCATGCGCCACAACCTCGAACAAACCCTCTTAGATAAAATAACCGATACCCCTACCCTTGCGGCCCGTATACAGGCCTGGAAAGCAGAGGGTAAAAAGATAGTATTCACCAACGGCGTGTTCGATCTGCTGCATTTGGGCCATATTACCTATATGGCTAAAGCGGCCGAACTGGGTGATAAACTGGTCATCGGACTTAATGCCGATGCATCGGTAAAGCGGCTTAAAGGCGAGAGCCGCCCCGTTAACGACCAAAGCAACCGCGCCGCATTACTGGCCGCCCTGTTTTTTGTTGACGGCATAGTAATATTTGAAGAAGATACCCCGCGCGACCTCATCGTTACCCTGATGCCCGATATTTTGGTAAAGGGTGCCGATTACACCATCGAAAACATTGCCGGGGCGAAAGAAGTGTTGGCCAATGGCGGCGAGGTGAAGACCATCAGCCTGGTAGAGGGCTACTCGTCCACATCCATCATCAACAAAATACGGGCAAATAGCGTAACCGGGTAATATTGCCAAGATGAAAATACTGGTTATCCGCTTCAGTTCGATGGGTGATATTATTTATACAACGCCTGTTGTTCGCTGCATCAAAAAGCAGGTGCCCAATGCCGAGGTGCATTTCATTACCAAACCAGCTTTTCAGTACATCTACAACAACAACCCTTACCTGGATAAACTGTTGCTGCTGAAGCCCACCCTGGCCGAAACCATTGCTGATATCAAACAGGAAAAGTACGATTACATTATAGATCTGCATAACAATCTACGCACGGCCATCATCAAAATGCGCACGGGCGTTAAATCGTACACCTTCAAAAAATACACCATCCGCAAATGGCTCAGCCTTAAGCTAAACCTTAAGCTGGTGCCCAACACCCATATTGTTGACCGTTATTTAAAAGCCACGGAACCGTTAGGCATCACAAATGATGGCAAACCGATAGACTATTATGTGGGCGAGCACCAATTGGAGGCCCTGCTTCCGGCCAGTCATCAAAACGGTTTCATAGCATTTATTATAGGCGCAACCCATTTTACCAAACGCCTGCCCAACCCAAAAATCATCAGCATTTGCCGGGACATAAACCTGCCTGTAGTACTGCTTGGCGGCAAGGACGTAAAGTCAAACGGGGATGAAGTGGCCACCGCACTGGGCTCGAAAGCCTATAACGCCTGCGGGGTAACATCGCTGGATGAGTCGGTTTTCCTGGTATCAAAAGCCCAAAGCGTAATCGGTTTCGATACCGGCTTAACGCACATCGCCGAAGCTTTCGACAGACCCATCGTATCTATATGGGGGGGCACCGTGCCCGATTTGCTTGGCGTACAACCCTATATGGTAAAGGATGCGTTGGTGGCCGGTACCGATATCGGCTGCCGCCCCTGTTCAAAATTCGGGATGGAGAAATGCCCGCTGGGTCATTTCAAATGCATGGTTGATATGCCCGAGGAACCGATAACCGCCTTTGTAAATAAAAGATAAGATTGCTTCATGGCAATTTCATCTTTTATTATTTAAATTAGCTAAAATTTAAATCCTTACCACATATGAAAAAATTAATCTTTACTGTAGTGCTTGCTTCTGCAGCGTTATTCGCATCTGCGCAAATCCCAAAACTTGGTATTAAAGGCGGCGTAAACTTTGCCAACGTATCTCAATCAAGCGGAAGCTTTTCGTTTTCGCCCGGTTCTTTAACTTCATTTTCGGTAGGCGTATTTGCCGATCTTAAAGCCGGTGCTGTTTCTATCCAGCCCGGCCTGTTTTATACCGGTAAAGGTTACAAATTTGATGAGCAAATAAGCAATACCAGCCAAAAGTTTCAGTTATATTATTTGCAGGTGCCTGTTAATATTGTTTATCATGCCCCCATTGTAGTCGGAAATATTTATTTCGGTGCCGGCCCCTTTGCGGCTATGGGTATTTCCGGTAAAGATAAATCAACCAGCGGCGGCACAACAACCGAAACGGATGTGAACTTTGGAGACGGGGTTGACGATGTAAAAAAGACCGAATTTGGCATACAAGGCATAGCCGGTTTGCAGCTTAAAGGCGGTTTCCTTATCGGCCTAAGCTACGATCTTGGCCTTTCTAATTTATCAAACGATAGCAGCAGCGGTACCATAAAAAGCAAAGTATTCGGCGTTTCGATAGGTTTTACTTTCTGATAAAGAAATTGCCAAAATGGCAAAAGAGGAGCAATTTTTGCTCCTCTTTTTTTTATACTTTTAAAACCGATGAAAAAGCTACTACTGATACGCCATGCCAAAGCCACCCACGAAAGCGGCTACACCGATTTTGAACGCCCCCTTACCGAAAAAGGCATTAAAGGGGCCGAAGCCATGGCTTCACATTTGCAGCAAAAAGGCATCATCCCCCAGCTTTTTGTTACCAGCCCAGCCTTACGCACCCACACTACCGCAAATATTTTTACCGATACGTTGAAGCTGAATCCCGCAACCATTATAAAGGCGATTTATGAGGCGGGCGAACCTACCCTAATGCGCATCATCAATGAGTTACCTGCCGACCAGGATTTCATAGCCCTTGTTGGGCATAACCCCGCCGTAGAACAAATACTCTACACTTTAAGCGGTGCCATAAAAGAAGTGCCGCCGGGCACCGTGGCGCTGATTGAGTTTAATTTGGATAGTTGGGAAGAAATTTATGAGGATTCGGGAAAGCTCACCTATTATGATAACCCAAAGATTTAATTGATGCAATAAGCTTTGCCCGGCAACGAGCGGATGAAGCCTTGCAGCTCCATTTCCAGCAGGGCCATAGCCAATTGGCTTACAGGCATATTGGTTTTGATGCTCAAATCGTCTATAGCCAATGGCGTTTTGTTCTCGCGGATGATATCGTAAATGTTCCTTTCGCCGGGCGATAGGTCGATAGGCAAAACCAGTTGTTCTGGTGCACCTTTCAATTCCCCCTTTTTTTCCCAGCCGAGGCTATAGGCCAAATCGGCAACGCAGGTAAGCAATTGTGCTTTGTTATTGCGTATCAAAAAGTTGCAACCTTCAGAGTACTCATCCCCCAGCCTGCCGGGGAAGGCAAATACATCGCGGTTATAGGTATTGGCAATTTCGGCAGTTATTAATGCGCCGCCTTTTACGCCTGCTTCCACCACTACAGTAGCATCGGCCATGCCGGCAACAATGCGGTTGCGCTGCGGGAAGTTCTCCCTATCGGGATTGGTGCCCGATGGGTATTCGGTAAGCAGGCCGCCATTCTCCAGCATCTTATCGGCAGTAGCGCGGTTTTGCGAAGGGTACATCCTATCGAAGCCGTGCCCCAGTACGCCCACTGTGGGTACTCCCGCCCGCAGGCACTCTTTATGGGCCGCCACATCAATACCCAAAGCCAGGCCGCTGGTAATCATAATATGGTATTCCTGCAGTTCTTCAACCAGCTGCTTGCATAGTTGCTTGCCGTAATCGGTAGCGTTGCGGGTACCTACTATGCTGATGATGCGCGGCACATTGAAGTTGGCGTTGCCCCGCGAGTATAACAACAAAGGTGCGTCGTGGCAGTTCTTCAAGCGCCTTGGGTAGCGTGCATCGGTATAAAAAAGCACGTCGATATTGTTCCTTTCGATGAAATTCAGCTCCGCCTCGGCCCGGCGCAGGGCCTCATCAAAATCGGCCTGGCCCAGCGTTTTTGCGCCAACGCCCCTGGCTTTGCTCAGCGAAGATTTAGATAAGCGGAATATCTGCTCGGCATCGCCAAACTGGCTCATCATTGATCTGGCCAGTACGGGGCCAATCTTTTTAAGAAACGTTAAAGCAAGCTGGTGATGTAACGACATAGTTTTGGGTGCCCTAAAGTAGCAATAATCCTAATATTATTAGCAAAATAGGTGTATTTTTTATTGGTCTGCCATCTTGCACGTCATAGCTGTAAGGAAACTCAGGAATGCACCTAAAAAAATGTGATGAGGTTTAGGCGTTGCAGTCTTTTGTGCTTCGTTAGGCAAGGCAGTAAGTTATTCAAGGCCTGTGGATGTTACTTTTCTTTGGCAGCAAAGAAAAGTAACCAAAAGAAACTGCCGGCTGCGTCCTGTTCTATGGAAGCCAATGCTTTAGCAGTTTCAGTGGTTGCCGAACAGGCCAATGCCGGTTTTTGTGTTCTTCGACGGGTTCGGTGCCACTAGTTGCCGCGTCGTCTTTCCCCACCGCCATTTCTCGCAAAAGACGATACGTTAAAAAAATAAAAAACTACAAAAATAGTTTGCAAACTATAAAAATAGTTTTACCTTAGCCTAACTATAAAAATAGTTTACTATGAAAGTAAAAGAACTCACTAAAGCCGAAGAGCAGATAATGCAGATACTGTGGCAATTGAACGAAGCTATTGTAAAGGATATCATCGAACGCATACCCGAGCCCAAACCCGCTTACAACACGGTATCTACCGTGGTAAGGGTGCTGGAAGGCAAAGGTTTTATAGATCATAAGGCTTACGGCAATTCGCATGTGTATTTCCCGACCGTGAGCGAAGACGATTACAAAAAATTCACCTTCGATAAGCTGATGAAGAACTACTTCAGCGATTCGTACAAAAGCCTGGTATCATTTATTGCCGATGAAAAGGACCTGGGCCTGAAAGAACTGGATGAACTGACCGAACTATTGAACAACCTCAAAAACAAAAAACAATGAACTGGCTGCACTACCTTGTTGAAGCAAATATTTACCTGGGGGTATTTTATTTGTGCTATTGTTTGTTTTTAAATAACGAAACCCATTACCTGTTAAGCCGCGCCTTTTTGCTGTTTAGCTGTGTGGTATCGTTTATACTGCCGGTTACGCAGCTCAGCATACTAAAACCAGTTGAGCAAATAACGCTGCAGCCGGTTGCTTACACTCCACAGGTAGTGAACGGTGCCCCCTTGCCCGAGATAACTATCGAAGAACCCGTTGCGCAAATAACCCTGGGGGATGTATTGTTTTACGCCTACATTATAGGTGCGGTAGTAACTTTAGCGGTATTGGCGTACCGCCTGTATCGCCTGTCGTTACTTACGCGCAAAAGTAAATCGCGCTATGCAGATAAGTATAAGTTGATACAGCTCAAGGGCGATAACACGGCATTTTCATTCTTTAATTACCTGTTCATCGGCACCGAAGTGCCACAGGCGGATACCATTATAGCGCACGAACTGGTACACATGCGTCAAAAGCATTCGGCAGATATCATCTTTTTGGAAGTGCTTAAGGTTTTCAGTTGGTTCAACCCCTTTATATACCTGCTGCAGCGCAGCCTGCGTACCCTGCACGAGTACATTGCCGATGAGCAGACCGCCGCACAAGAGCGCGATGCGCTCACCTATTCGGCCTTTTTACTTAACAACGCCTACGGCATACAGGGCTCGCCCATTGCACATTCTTTTTTCAATTATAATCTCCTAAAAAAGCGAATCATCATGTTAAACCAAAAACGATCAGGCAGCTTAGCAAGGCTAAAGTACCTGGCCGCAGTGCCCCTCTGTGTAGGGATGCTGTGCGCATCAACCCTCGTGTTCAGTAAAAATTATGCGTTCATCGACCTGGCACCTGCTAAACCGGTGCAAGCCGAAATCCGCATAGACGAGCCTGTAACCAAAACCATTAAGTATTTTAAAACGATAGATAAGGTTAGGGATTTCACAACCTACTCCGATAATATTTCATTTACCTACAAGGGGGTTAAAAAGATATTCTTTGCCAAAAGTGTTACCCCTGCCGAACTCAACTATATCCGAAAAACCGTGAATTTTACAGTAGAGGTAATTGATGTGGATAGCCAAACACTGTTGCCGGTTGCAGCAGCGAACGTTACGAAAGCCGATACAAACATGCATAGATTGCTTCCTCCTCCGCCCCCTTACTCGCTAAAAAAACCTTACGAAGCAGTATCCACTTACCTGCATAAAACCATAAAATTCCCTGCGGAAGCATTAAAGGCAAATGAAAACGGCGCTGTTGTGTTTACTTTCGATTTGGATGCTGCGGGTAAAATGACCAATATAGCTGTTATGCAAAGCAAAGGCACGGGTTACGAAGCCATAGCATTAAAAGCCTTGGAAAGCTACCCTTACCCGGTAAAAGACAAACCCGGCAAAAAGATACTGGAGATGAACTTTTGGCTGCCCGATAACCAGGCTACCTATCTTGCCAGCAATAAAACAAGAATGATACCGGGCTTTTTAGGCAATATTATATTTAACAAAGCCGTAAATATTGGCGACATACCTAACTTACCGCCCCCCCCGCCGCCCGCAAAACCCAAAAAAGCGCCGAAAGTGGCATTGAGCGCATCCGGTAAAAAATTGCCGCCGCCACGGCCGATGATAGTGATAGATGAACCCGCTAGTCCGGCCAGCCCGCCTACCATATCGAGAGATAGCTTCGAAATTCCAAAGGTAGTGGCCGACAAGCCTACTAAACGCGTTAAAGCCGTAAAGGTTAGGGCTGCAGTTGCGCCCAAAATTTTCGTAGCGCCGGTTGTGGCAGCAGATGTAAGAAACCTCGATATCACCATAGATTCGCCTGTAGTTGTTACCAATACTAAAATCAGCCTAAAGCCAATGAAGGTAAAACCGGTAACTAAGGTAAATTTGAAGAAAGTGGATGTAAAAACTGCGCCGGTAATTAAGCTGAATCTTAAAATAGATACCGCAGGAACCAAAAAACCGTAATTACCCCTTTACGTAGATAACCTGCTTGGTATCGAAAAAATCCTCCTCAAAATAATCCCTGAGGTAGAATTGCTGAACCGCTAAACCCGATTCGGCAATTTCTTGCGTTAAGTCCCCCCCTTTTAAATAGAGTATCCCGCTGGCCAGTTTGTTGGCGGTAGATTTGCTGAACTTCCCCTTTACCCAAGGGTAAAAATCTTTCAATTGCGTAACCGCGCGCGATACCACAAAATCGAATTTCTCCTTTATTTCCTCGGCCCTGGCATGGGTTCCTCTTACATTCACCAGCCCTAAAGCTGCTGCAACTTCGTTCACTACCTTTATTTTTTTGCCGATGGAATCAACTAAATGGAACCTGGTTTCGGGGAAGAGTATGGCTAAAGGGATGCCGGGAAAGCCGCCGCCGGTACCTACATCCAGCACGGTTTCGCCGGGCATAAAGGGCATTACTTTTGCTATGCCGAGGGAATGCAGCACGTGGCGCTCGTAAAGCAAATCGATATCCTTGCGCGATACTACGTTGATTTGGTTGTTCCAAAAAGTGTATAGTTCCTGCAGGCGGGCAAACTGCTCCTGCTGAACGGGAGTTACATCGGGGAAATACTTCAGGATTAAATCAGATGTCATCCTTACTATGCTTTTTGATGATGTTGCCCAGTAAGAACCGGGCCCTGAATAATTGTGCCTTTACGGTACCCAATGGTAAATCCAACTGCTGGGCAATCTCCTCGTACGATAGCTCGTCGAAATAGCGCAGCGTTATCAGGTTACGGTAACGCAGGGGCAGGCTTTCTATCAACAATTTCAGCTCCTCAGTTTGCTGTTTTTTGATAGAAGTTTCTTCGGGGTTGAGCACATCCGCCTTTATTTGCAGCGGTTTTTCGTCGCCGTCTTCATCCAACATACCGTGGATTGATTGCGTATTCAATTTCTTTTTACGGATAAAATCGATACAGTTGTTGGTAGCCACGCGGAAAAGCCAGGTACTAAAGGCGTACTCGGGCTGGTATTTTTCCAGTTTCTCGAAGGCTTTGGCAAAGGTTTCTACGGTGAGGTCCATCGCATCTTCCTTGTTGTTTACCATCTTCAGCACCATAAAATAGATGGAATCCTTGTAGCGGTGCATCAGGTCGGCATAGGCTTTTTGGTTGCCTTCCCTGGCCTTCACCACCAGGTGAAAATCGTTCTTTGCGTTCTCGGTAAAATTCGCGTTTACTTCCATCGGGTGGTTTTTATAAAGGTACCTATTAATCCAAACACATTTAGGTAAAGGTAGTAAATGACATCAAAAAATGGCAGCGCCCACAGTATGTCGCCAGCATCCAGCTTCTTAAAAATCCTGCTATAAATAACAACCTGAAGTATCAGTCTGAAAGCCACAACTCCGCCGGCCAGCAACGGCTCAAACTTAAATACCAGGCATAGCGCAAACAAAACGTAGAATAAAAAACCGCTTATGGCATCGATGCTAAGCATTTGGCGGTGCCTGTTCTTGTACTCTTTACCCACCCCCATGTGGCGTTTTTTTTGCTTAAACCAGCTACCTAAAGTGGTTTTGGCATCGGTATAAGTAAAGGCATCGGGGTGTATCTCAATTACTGCATTCTCTGCGGTGGCGTTTTGGTTTACAAACAAATCATCGTCGCCACTGAGGATATGCATATGCGATGCGAACCCCTTGGAGCCAAAAAACAAAGTTTTGGTGTACGCCAAATTACGCCCAATGCCCATATAAGCATCGCCACGAAGCGCAGCCGAAAGATAGTTGATGGCGGTTTTAACGGTTTCGAAACGGACGAATGCGTTAAGGAAATTGCGGCTGCGGAAGTATGGCGAATAGCCTAAAACCAGTTGGGTTTGGCCCCCGAAATTGGCCGCCATGCGGGTTATCCAGTGCAGGGTAGCAGGCTTGCAATCGGCATCGGTAAACAGCAAGTGCTCGTTTTTGGCGGCTTTTATGCCCAGGGTAAGCGCGAATTTTTTGCCGGTTTTGTAACGGTCGTGCTCGGTAATGGTAACTATTTTAAGATGCGGAAACTCGCGTTGGATATCTTCCAGCACCACGTCCGAGCTGTCGTACGAGCAATCGTTCACCACTACCACCTCATAATCGGGATAGGTTTGCTGTAAGATATAAGGCAGGTTTGCGGCCAGGTTTTTGGCTTCGTTGCGGGCACTGATGATGACCGAAATAGGGATGCTAACCTCCGGCAAAGCCTGCGAAGGTGTATAAGCATATAGCTTTGTGTGATTACCTACCAGGTAATACAGCTGAATAATAAAACATAACTGAAATAGAACGAATAACGCCTCTTGAATATAAGCTTCCAAACCCCTAAATAAAATGAATGCAAATTTGATAAAAAAGGTTGAAAGGTTGGAATGTTTTAAGGTTTAAAAGTAGGATTGTTAGCAAGTTAATTGCATTGTTGTTAATTTACCTCTTCGAATATTGTCGCTAAGAAGTTACGACGTATTTAACATAGCATTTAGTTAACTTTAAACATTACTCATAGCTTTAATCATACCACTTTATAAAAAGCCTGTTTCCTTTTTTAAGCGTATCCTCGCAAATCTGCTTGACAGCATCAAATAGATAAAAATCTTCCTGACGAACTTCATTTACAATCATAAGCAGTTGTTCATAAAACTCCTGCAATCTATTAACCTGAGAAAAATCCTGTCCCCAATCCAAATCTCTATTGAAAATGCGGGCTAAATTTTCCGGATGTGTTGATTCATTGTAGGGAATCCAACCAATTATGCTGCTAAAATCCGCCTGCCACAATCGTAACTTATAAATTATATTATCAGAAGCATCCTTTTCTATTAAAATAGCTTCCAATTCTCCTTCATAAAGTTCGGAATATAAATCTACTAATTTCATACTAGGTTAGGGGTAAGACAAACGGCCAGGAAATTCCTGGCCGTTAATGGTTATTTATTATCGTGCTTTTTCAGCATCCAATCCGGTATAGAGTGTAGGCGGAGGAATTCTTTGGCACGCTCTGCCTGTTTGATGAAAACAGGGCCATTTTCATGAGTCTTCATGGTATTATCTATAATAGGTTCACCAAATCCAATTATAGTATTTACTTTTTTTAATTCTGGCATAAAGCAATATTCTACTTTTTTTGATGCTCCTCAGGCAATCCTTTCAAGCCATTTTTGCGTATAAACTCTTTAGCTTGCTCATCTTTCTTTATAAAAAAAGGGTCATTACTCCTATCTTTCACTTTATCACTTACAACGCCGTCTTCATAAAAGCCGCCTTGCTTTACCGGATTCTTTAGTGTTGGCATAGTTTGTACTTCTTTTATAATCAAATTTATTCATTTATTTTCTCTTAACCAAAAAGGCTCCCTCAATTGTAAAGTCATCTTCAACATACTCTTACCGTCTTAAAAACACTACCTTAGCGTAAACAACCAATTAGCCGCCAACCTTCATTTATGAATCCGTTTAAAACTGCACTAACGCTACTCTGCCTTTTTGTTATTACTATTGCCAAGGCACAGCAAGAACCCAAAAACAGGGTAATTGTGCTTACCGATATCGAAGCGGATGCCGACGATACGCAGAGCCTTATACGCTTGCTGCTTTATAGTAATGATATTGATATAAAGGGCTTAATTGCAACCACATCAGTCCATCAAAAAGCGTGGATAGTGCCCGAATCCATCCAAAAAATAATTAGTGTATATAATAAGGTATTGCCAAACCTGCGGAAGCACGACCCGGCTTACCCCGATGCGCAAAAATTAAGTATGCTGGTAAAAAAAGGGCAACCCGGCTATGGCTTAAATGCTACGGGCGCCGGGAAAAATTCTGCGGGCTCTGATTGGATAATAAGAGAACTGAAACAAAACGATCCCCGCCCATTATGGATCTCGGTATGGGGCGGCGCCAACACTTTGGCGCAGGCATTATATACGCTTAAAAATTCTAACGACGTGGCAACCATGAAGAAAATGGTTGCCAAACTGCGCGTTTACACCATCTCCGACCAGGACGATAGCGGTATTTGGATCCGGAATAACTTTCCCGAATTGTTCTATATCGTTACCCCCGGCGGATACGGAAAAGCCACCTGGCTGGCCATGAGCAAGGCTGTGGATGGTGCAAATAACGAAACGATTAGCAATAGATGGATAGCCGATAATATCCAACAAGGCAAGGGGCCGCTGGGTGCACTTTATCCCGATGTTGCCTATACAATGGAGGGCGATACTCCCTCATGGCTATCGCTGATACCAAACGGGCTAAACGTGCCAAATCATCCGGAATGGGGTGGATGGGGCGGCCGTTACGAACTTTATAAGCCTAACCTGGCCGACTTTGATGCAAAAGGTTTTACCGGCGGCGTACCGATAGAATCCGAAACAAGGCCCATTTTTACGAATGCTGCGGATAGTTATACACCCGTGCTTTTTAACAATTATGGCCGTGCTGTGCGTAATGATACGGTATCTTTTCATGATAACTGGGCAACCATCTGGCGCTGGCGCGATGATTATCAGAACGATTTTGCGGCCCGGATGGATTGGACAACCAAGCCTTACCGTGGCGCAAACCACCCACCGGTGCCTGCATTAGGGCATTCAACGGCTATTACAGTAACAGCCGGCGAAATTTTTTCGCTCGATGCAAGCGGCACAACCGATCCGGATGGCGATAACCTAAGCTATTTATGGTTTCAGTACGCAGAAACAGGCACGCTAAAAACACCGGTAAAAATCCTCGTGGCAGAAAATTTATATAAAATTTTCCTGTTAGCACCCGAGGTAAAAACAACGGAAACAACCCAATTTATCCTGAAAGTAACAGATAAAGGTAAGCCCGCATTATCAAGGTATAAACGCGTATTCCTGACGATTAAACCACGTTAAGGCTTACGTCGCTTTCACTAATCTTGCTGGATTAATGGAATTACATCAACAGCGCAATATCAAACATTTACTTAATGCTAATAAAATACAAACGGCCGGGAAATCTCCCGGCCATTTGTGTTTTATGTCGACATAGGGCGATTCCGATATAATTTATTTAAATGTTTAAGAAATTTAATTTATTTGCAGCTTTCATGCATTTAAATCCTTTTCACCAATAATGGAAACACAGGCTAATATTAGTTTGCCGTTTTCCAAAGCATTTATAACTGTCTAATTTTACTTTTTTATCTCAATAGGAAAAGTGACATTGGCAAGCCGCTTCTTAGCTTTTTCAAGCTTTTCAATAAAAAATGGATCATTATCATGGCTACTCTCACCGATGATTGCCACTGGTTTACCAAATCCTTTTTGGTAAGGCATTTTTTTCGTTTCTGGCATAACTTTAACTTTACTCTATCAAATTTACTATTTTTCTTTCCTTTTCACAAGAAATGCCTCATAGTTAACATTCAATTGGAAATGTTCCAACACATCCTCTCGAAACCCGTACACTTCAAAATTAGGCTTAATTTCGTTTAACATGCGTCCTATACTCATTTGATATAGCCTGGTTTTCGCAGGCGTATTACCTTCGGCATAGATGTAATGGTTACCATAATGGTCGCAAAATTCATTGATTGTGGTGGCAACTGTTGCCAAAATCCTATCTCTATCTTTATTATCTGTTATTGCCAAATCGTCGATCATACCGGTCAATGGGTCTTCATCGCCGAAACCCAAATTATAGACAGTAGGATTATCCCGAACTTTAACAAATTTAACAATCTTCTTTATCGATCCTCTCGGACCTTCACTGTAAAAAGTGTACTCTTGAGCGTCGTTTGTTGCGTAGTAAGGATATCGTTCTAAATTCATTAATTGATAATGTTGTAGGTTGATTCCTCAAATTTAATGATAAAACACAAATAGATTGCTGATGCAATGAGTTTCGGAACGATTTTGCGGCATGGATAGATTGGACAATTACGCCTTACGTGAAAGCAAACCGCTCAAATCATACTGAAAGTAGCAGACAAAGGTAAGCCTGCATTATCAAGGTACAAACGCGTATTCCTGACGATTAAACCACGCTAAGCCCTACCTCGCTTTCAACCTAAATCACTAATTTTGCGGGATTAATGGAATTTACTTTAACAGCTCAAGATCCCCTATCCAAAGCCCGCGCGGGCGAACTGACAACCGACCATGGCGTGATACAAACGCCCATTTTTATGCCGGTTGGTACCGCGGGCACGGTAAAAGCCGTGCACCAGCGCGAACTTAAGAATGATATTAAGGCCCAGATTATATTAGGAAACACCTACCATTTATACCTGCGCCCGGGCCTGGATATTATAGAGGGCGCCGGAGGATTGCATAAATTCAACGGCTGGGATGGCCCTATTTTAACCGATAGTGGCGGCTACCAGGTGTATTCGCTTACGGATGTTCGCAAAATAAAGGAGGAAGGCGTTACTTTCCGCTCGCATGTGGATGGCTCTAAACACCTGTTTACACCCGAAAATGTGATGGATATACAGCGCGTAATTGGTGCCGATATCATCATGGCTTTCGACGAATGCACCCCCTATCCCTGCGATTATAACTACGCAAAACGCTCCATTGAAATGACGCATCGCTGGCTTAAACGCTGCTGCTACAGGTTCGATAATACCCAGCCTAAGTACGGTTATAACCAAACTTTGTTCCCAATTGTGCAGGGTTCTGTTTATAAGGATTTGCGTGTGCGGTCGGCCGAAGTGATTGCTTCTTTCGGGCGCGAAGGCAACGCCATAGGCGGTTTATCAGTTGGCGAACCGGCCGAAGAGATGTACGCTATGACGGAAATTGTGTGCGATATATTGCCGCAAAACAAGCCGCGATACCTGATGGGCGTGGGTACGCCCGTGAATATTTTAGAGAATATCGCCCTCGGGATTGACATGTTCGACTGCGTTATGCCAACCCGAAATGCCCGCAATGGCATGCTTTTTACCAAAGATGGCATCCTGAATATGCGCAATAAAAAATGGGAAAACGACTTCTCGCCCATAGAAGCCGATAGCGATTTGTACGCCGACACGCAATATACCAAGGCCTATTTAAGGCACCTTATACACTCGGGCGAGATGCTGGGCGCGCAGATAGCCACCCTGCACAACCTGCATTTTTACCTGTGGCTGGTAACCGAGGCGCGCAATAAAATCATCAGCGGGGAGTTTTACCACTGGAAGAAAATTATGGTGAGCCGCTTAGGCCAACGCTTGTAAATGAGGAAGTTTTTAGACCGGTACTTAAAAACCATCGATTGGTATATCATCAAGAAATACCTGGGTACATTTATATTCACCCTGGGCATTTTTATGGCTATTTCCATCGTGTTCGATGTATCAGAACACCTGGATAATTTCCTGGGAAAAAACGCCACTTTAAACGATATTATCTTTAAATACTACGCCGGTTTCGTGCCGTTTTATATGATGATGCTATCGCCGCTCATCAATTTCTTGGCGGTTATTTTCTTTACGGCCAAGATGGCCAATCAAACGGAGATAGTCCCCATCCTCACAAGCAAGGCTAGTTTCTATCGTTTCATGAGGCCCTATATGGTGTCGGCAACGGTTATATTTACCGTATCTATACTGGCCAATATCTTCGTAATCCCATTCACCAACAAGCTTAAAGTAGACTTCGAAAGTAAATATTTCTTCATCGGAGATGACCCTACCAAGAGCGAAGTACACATCCAGCTGGACAAAAACACCTTCGTTTTCCTGCAATCGTACGACCCCCAGGTGCACATCGGTTACCAGTTTATGCTGGAAAAATTTGATGGCGACGAGCTGAAAATGCGGCTCACAGCACCCAGCATACAGTTCGATACCGTGAAAACCAAGTGGCGTATCATCAGCCCATCTATACGTTATGTAAACGGTTTAAAGGAAAAATTCATCTCTAACGGGTCGCCTATCGATACCGTTTTAGACATGCGCCCAATCGATTTTGAGGTGCACGATAACGTAAACAGCAACGTGTATGGAGGCATGAGTTTGAAGGTTTTGAACACGCTTATAGAGAAAGAAAAGCTGCGCGGCACGGGTGCTTTAATTGACATGCAGTTTGAAAAATACCGCCGCTTTGTAGAGCCGTTCTCCTCTTTCGTGCTGTGTGTAATTGCGGTTGCCATCTCCTCACGCAAGGTGCGTGGCGGCGTGGGGTTACCCCTCGGGATAGGCATTTTCATCTGTTTCGTGTACATCGTAGTGAACCGGTTCGCGTTGGTTTTCGCCGTCAAAGGCGGCTTCGAACCCTTGATCGCAGTGCTGATTCCTAACATAGTTTTTGGTATATTGGGCATAGTATTGATACTGAAAGCGCCCAAATAAATGCCCGAAAAAACCGCCAACCCAACCTTAAATAAGAACCTCGTCATCCTCCATTTTACGGTTTTCGTATGGGGATTTACCGGCATCCTTGGCCAGTTAATCACCATATCTGCCGTAAATTTGGTGTGGTACAGGGTTGGAATTGCCGCGATTTCCTTGTTTTTTTTCCTTATTTTTCAAAGAAAAACACCGAAAATCCTCCGAAAAACACTGGTAAAAATGGCCTTTACAGGGGCTTTAGTGGGTGGCCATTGGATACTTTTCTTCGCTTCCATCAAACTTTCTACTGTTCCGGTGACGTTGGTTTGCCTCTCTTCCATCACACTTTTCACCGCCATTTTCGAGCCGCTCATCAACAAAACGCGCGTCTCCAAAATGGAAATCGTAGCCGGGTTTTTAATTATCATCGGCATTATTTTGATTTTTAAATTCGAAACACAATACACTAAGGGCATCATAGCAGGGCTCGCCAGCGCCGTGTTGGCCGCCCTTTTTGCTATCATCAATTCGCGTTTCGTAAAGACTTACGAGGCTCCCGTTATAGCATTTTACGAGCTTTCAGGGGCCTTCGTATGGATAAGTATTTACCTGCTGGCAACCGGCGGTTTCGCTAATTTCAGTATCCCGAAACTATCTGATATCGGGTACCTGGTGCTGCTGGGCACGGTGTGCACCTCGCTGGCTTACGTGGCGGGGGTATCGGTAATGCGTGAGCTTTCGGCGTTCCGCGTAGCGCTCATCACAAACCTGGAGCCTGTTTACGGCATCATCATGGCCTTCCTTTTCCTGGGCGACAGGAACCGGGTAACCCCCGGTTTTTGGATCGGCGCGGTCATCATCCTATCCACTATCTTCCTTTATCCCGTAGCCCAAAAGCAGATTGCCAGGCGCAGGAACAAGTAATCCTCGAGCTAATATTTCCTCCTGCTTTTCATTAAAACACCTTCCTTACCCCATAGGGTAGGGGCTAAGTGCGCCTCCAATAAGAAGCCGTTTTTAGCCCCTCTGAGGCATCCAAATTTCCCGACGGGGAATAGCTCGTCAAGGCTCGGCTAATTTCTACACGCGCAAAATCCAATTTTTTGATAGTGTATTGAAGCAAATATTCACCAAAACAGCTTTATGAGTGGCATTCAGCCAAATTATAAGTCTTAAAATTGGATTATATTTTAAAACATAGCATTTATCTAAATAAATATTATACTTAAAATCAAATTGTTATAAGCTTCATATCATGTTATAATTGAGATAAAACAAGACTCTAAAATTTTAACATACTAAAAAAAATAGCACGCATTGACAGCAACATCAAAATATGAATTCATTGTTATAAAAATGACCTACTTACAATACCTTATATAACTAAAAAATTCAAGCGTCTATTTTGACGGCCGCCATTTAAGTAAGTGTACCGGATGCAAAATAGAGAGTAAATTAGAAATCGCAGGAGTACTGCCCAGGCATACTGAATTGATTTTCCGGGCAGAAAATCGACCTTTAAAATCGGTAGTAATCGTGTCCTATTTTTAAAGAACTCGGCTCCTAGGAAATCTCACGGGAAACAATGGAAGCCTCACCACGCAATGGACGAGGCAAAAATCAGGCGAGGTTAAGGGGTAAGATTTTCGCGTGCGGGCGAGGCGAAAAAAAAGGCAGCAATAAGACCCAAGATTTTGGCCTTGCCTCAACCCTCCTTATCAAACGGGTTTCGGCCCTATAGAAAACCGATTTTAAAACCGGTCAAAAAAATCGCATCTT
This sequence comes from Mucilaginibacter sp. P1_D10, assembly GCF_056406215.1. Classification (NCBI taxonomy): domain Bacteria; kingdom Pseudomonadati; phylum Bacteroidota; class Sphingobacteriia; order Sphingobacteriales; family Sphingobacteriaceae; genus Mucilaginibacter; species Mucilaginibacter sp. P1_D10. Next base: position 74,261 of record NZ_JBFUAP010000023.1, read on the forward strand.
GTGGTAACCATAAACAACTTTAAGCCATGAGAATAAAAACCATCGTAGTGCTCATCATCGCAATTTTGCTCACCATCGTTTTTATGCAAAACCTGGATAAGGTACAGTTCACGGTTTTGTTCTCTACCATGTACGTTTCTAAAATCACGATGATGCTGATTGTCGGCGTAGCCACTTTTATTTTAGGCTACCTGGTTGGCCGCCCCGGCCGCAGTAAATACAACCACGCCGGCTACGATGAAGACGAGGAAGAAAAACCAAAACCCCGTACACTAAGCGACGAGGATAGGGATTATATCGATTGAAGTTTACAGCAAAAACACCTCATTTTACCCGAGAAAATCGGAGAAAAATCGGTGCTTTTCTTTGGTTTTCTTTGAAGCGCTTCGGAAGCCTAAACGTCGTAAAAAACCTGGTTGTCGGCCTCCATCCCGCTAAGGTCTGGCAGGGTATCGAATATCCCGAAAACGGAGGCTCCGCTCCCGCTCATACTGGCGTACAGCGCACCGTGTTCGTACAGCTCTGCTTTTACGCCACGGATAACGGGGTTGTCGCGGAAGATATGACCCTCAAAATCGTTCTTAATATGGCGTTTCCAATTCGCTATGGGCGTTTTTATCAGCTCGTATAACGATTCTTTCACAGGGGCCGGTTTTACGCCCCTGTAGGCCTCAGCAGTGGAGACATGGGCATCTGGCATCACCAAAACAATTTTGTACGCCGAGAGGTCTAATTTCACCGTCTCAAACTCATCTCCTTTGTCGAATGCGAAAACCGGCTTGCTTTCTATGAAGAACGCACAATCGGCACCCAGCACACGGGCATAATCCATCATCGCATCGGCCGACAAACCCAGGCCGAATTTCTCGTTCATCAGCTTAATAAAAAACGCCGCATCGCTGGAGCCGCCGCCCAGCCCCGCGCCTATCGGGATATTTTTGTGGAGGTGGATTTTTACCGGCGGCAATTTCGGGAAATCCTTCTTCAGCAAATGGTAGCCTTTGACGCAAAGGTTGTCGTTAAGGTCGCCCGGGATATCCAACCCGGAATAGTCGAAGCTCAGCTCGTCCGCCTCTATCACTTCCAGCACGTCGTTTATTTTGATGGGGTAAAAAACGGTCTCCAGGTTGTGGTAGCCATCGGGCCGGCGTTCGGTGATATTGAGGCCTATGTTTATCTTTGCGTTCGGAAATACGATCATTTAGAATTTGATTAACAACCGGTGTATTTTTGCACATCGGTAGGATACCAAAATTAGATTATTTTTCTTTGTGTTTTTAAAAGTTCATTGGTTCACTGGTTCATTAGTTCATTGGTACTACCGGCCAAACTATCCGCCAGGCAACCGCTCACCCGATTCAAGCAACCGACATGAAACAATACCTCGACCTGATGCAGCACGTGATGGATACCGGCGCGCAAAAGCACGACCGCACCGGCACCGGCACCCTCAGCGTATTTGGCTACCAGATGCGTTTTAACCTGCAGGATGGCTTCCCGATGGTGACCACCAAAAAGCTCCACCTCAAATCCATCATCCACGAGCTGATTTGGTTTTTAACCGGCGATACCAACATCCAGTATCTAAAAGATAACGGTGTGCGCATTTGGGACGAATGGGCCGATGCCGATGGCAACCTCGGTCCGGTGTATGGCTACCAATGGCGTAGCTGGCCCACGCCCGATGGCGGCCACATAGACCAGATTGCCCAGGTGGTAAATACGCTCAGGAACAATCCCGATTCGCGCCGCATTATGGTATCGGCCTGGAACGTTGCGGATGTTAACCAGATGGCACTCCCACCCTGCCATAGCCTGTTCCAGTTTTACGTGCAGCCCGCAGATGCCGCCAAAGGCGAAACAAAAGGAAAACTCTCTTGCCAGCTTTACCAGCGCAGTGCCGATATATTTTTAGGCGTGCCTTTCAACATTGCCTCCTACGCGCTGCTTACGATGATGATGGCCCAGGTATGCGACCTCGACTATGGCGACTTCATTCACACCTTTGGCGATGCCCACATCTACAACAACCACCTGGAGCAAGCCCGCCTGCAATTAAGCCGCGAGCCGAAGCCATTGCCGACGATGAAGATCAACCCGGAGGTGAAAGWTATTTTTGGCTTTAAGTTTGCGGATTTCACTTTGGAGAATTATGAGCCGCATCCTCATATCAAGGGCGTAGTGGCGGTGTAATCATTGGGTCATTGGGTCATTGGGTCATTGGGTCATTGGGTCATTGGGTCATTGGGTCATTGGGTCATTGGG
>NZ_JBFUAP010000024.1:0-68222 GCF_056406215.1 Mucilaginibacter sp. P1_D10
TCATAAAGAAAATGGGCTTTGTAAGTCTCAAAGACATCTCAACCCCACTTAAGACTGTTACTGTTTAATGAACCGCCGTATGCCGAACGGCACGTACGGTGGTGTGAGAGGACAAGTAGGGAACTAATCCCTACTTTCCTACTCGATGGCTAACGTGGTATGAGTGAAACCACCGTAAACATAAATCCAGTTATCGCCATTAAAAAAAACAAGAATGATCTAATATCTTTCGCTTCACGGCCGTCTTTTAATACAAGTCGGCTAAAAGGTTTCGACAATAATATTGTTAGGGCAAACAAAAAAGCAAATGCTAAAGCCAATTGTGCGCCCATCCCAATAGGGATACGATTATTGGTCTTGCCAAAATAACCCAATTGATCGCCAAGGAATAGTAAATTCCAAGTGACAACAAAAACAATCACCGCAGGCCATTTCATTGGAAAACTCCCGCTTGATTGAAATTTTATTATCTCGGCTTCAACTTCAGATGGTATAGGTCCGGGGTTACTTAAAAAACCTGTACTTTCTATTCGTTTTATCAAGTCGCGGCTACCTGATGTTAAAAAGACAACCTTTGCGCTATATCCGTTAACCCTGTGATTGATTTTTATACCGGCTCCAGAAAATAATGAAGATGGTTCGATAGAGATAATATCAGAAGGCCTGAAATACAGGTTGCCTATGATGGATGCATTTAATCGCAATTCATTTTTATTTACTAGTAATTTAGCAAATGGCCATGTAGCCCGACCAAATCCAATGTTTGCACCTCCGGTTTCTTCAATTTCATACATACTATCTGTTTAGGATTAATTTTACGACTAAAGCTATTTAAAAGCAATGGAGTAAACAAAACCATCGTCCGGAATTAATCATTGCAAATTATCCTCCAAACTCGCCGCACGATCCAATATAAACCTATACTTACTCTTTCAAAAGACTGCTAAATTTAGCCATAGAGTTTGCCGTGATACTCCAGTCGGGAGCTTTGATATTACCCCAGGCTTTAGGGTTATCATACAAATTAAAGTAACAAATGCCAAAAATATGAGGATTGGTATTTATTGTTTTGGCAGCATCGGCAAGCCATTTATTTTGAAAGCTCTCCGATCCTTTTACGCCAAACTCGGTTATGAATAAGGGCTTATCAAGGAACCGCATGCGGAAGTATTTTCGATTAAATATAGTGCTAAAGGCTTCCTGCTTCTCCGGATCAGTAATATTTTTATCAGGCAAGCCATAAATTGCTATACTTATAAAATCAACCACATCGCTTCCCGGCCAAAAATCTACAGAACCTCTGTCGCCTGCAGGGCCCCAAACTTTTTTAACATTTTCCCCCGGTCCTCCATCAAACTGCATAAAATATCTGAATGCATTGATATAAGTGACAGGGTCCTGACTCTGCCACGCATACCTATGGATCGGGATTTCCATTTCGTGCATCCACCTGAGATAAACAGTTGTTTTTGTGGAAGAAATTACGCTGAATAATTTTTTGATCTGTTCATCATAGCGACCCTTTAATATATTTTTCAAAACAGCGGTATCTGCCTTTCCGCTTGTATCGCGCCAGGGTTCCATCGTCACAATAACTTCATGGCGGCGATTAATAACTTCCCAAAATTTCTTCTCAAAATCACCCCGCTCAACCTCGCCCCAATCTGTAAAAAGATGCTCTACGCTAATGCTTTGCTGATTGAGCAATTTTTTGTTTGGATCAAATACTCCGACCTTTAGCCGGCTTCTTACCGGTTTGTTATTAGCGCTGTCTGTATAATTATTTTTAGTGTAAATGGTATTAAGATATTGATTGTAGTAAATTTTTGAGCCGTTAAGCCAACTGTCCTTCAGTCGTGTTTTTCCAATATCTCCACTCATAATCAATATGGGCTTATCAATAAACCTCAAACGGTGGAGTTTATGTTTTAACATATCAGCAATTGAGTGGTCTTGCAGATAAAAGTTAGCACTACGCTCAGACTTGCTTCCGAGCGTTATGCTTACATAATCAACGGCGTTATTTCCCGGCCAATATTCTGTATCGCCAGGATAACCTGAAGGCCCCCAGATGACCTGAGCGCCCGGGGCGTACAGTTTTATTTTTTTTGAAAAATAATGGAATGAATTAATGTAATCTTTAGGCGATTTGAATTGCCAGGGATACACATCGGTTGGCACTTCCATATCCGGGTTCCAGCGAATAAATACCAGGTGGTGGCTTTTGGCAACCAGAACGGCTAATTCTTTGATCTGTGTATCAAAGCGACCATCTATCACCTCCTTTAAAACGTTATTTTTATAATCTATTCCCTTAAGCCAGGTTTCTACCGTGATTAATACATCCTGGTTAGTTAATGCTGTTTCTAAGTTACCCTTGCTCGACCATAGTGCTGTGTTCTGAAATATTGCCGTGTAGCAAACAATGGGGCTGGCAGGCAGTGCCCTGCTTAAATTGTCATGATCGAAGATGCCTAACACCTGCTCATTGGTTTGGTAATAGGTATTCAATAAATAACGCTTCAATAAAAGCTTAATACCAAACAGTGACGCAAGTAAAAATAAAATGCCTAAACCTATTGATATATAAATTCTTGAGGTCTTTTTCACTGACAATTAATTTTGAAGCGGTATATTTAAAGTAGTATAATCTTCGGTTTCATTGTTGCCTTTTACTGCTACAAGGTAAACCCTGTATCTTTCATTGTTTTGCGGAATAGTGATATATACCTTCGGCCCGTTTCCTGCTTTTATCATGTCGATAGCATTACCCCAGTTATCTGTTTTAACAAGATACCATTCAAATTCCAACCCGGTTTTTGAATAAGCTGCGATGTTCCACTTGTTGGATGAATACACCAAAGCATTGTAAGGCAGCAATGCACCCGGAGTTGTGGTTAAAGCAGGTTTTAATATTTTTATATGAGGCAGGTTATGGCTGGCGATTGAACCATGCCAGCCTTTGCTTATTTTATAAAGGTAAGGCTTGTTTCGGCCCCATATGTCTTTCAACCCATCGAGTGTGATGGCGGTCCCGCTTTGCTGATCCTGCCAGTTGGCATAAAAAATTCCGCCAAGGGGGTGCAGGTCTTTAAGCGCATAAGGATCAGCACTACTAAAAAAGAAGGGAGCATTAAAATCTGGTTTAATGAATTTCAATTCCTGCTTGTTATTAACTACCAGTCCAAACCCATCTATTTCCGGTATTTGTTCATGTAATAAACGTATAGTGCGGCCGAGTGTGGGAGAAGAGGATAAATCAAGCGTTAATAGCCTCGATGGGTCAGCAAGTTTAATTTCTTTTACCAGCGATTTTAAAAAATTGATATAATGCTGTTGAGCCTCCTGCAATTGCTGCCCATGATAAAATTGAGCCAGTTGCTGATAACTACTGTTGCCTAAGTTCCAGGCACTGATGCTATGGTTTAATTTATTTTTATTTACAACTTCAAGAATAATCCTGGATTGCTTCTTTAAATAACTGGTGTCATTCATAAAGTTTGGTGCGTCAGGCAACCAAAAGCTATAATGGATCTTTAAATTCTTTTGCTCCGCAGCATCAAATGTTGAGTGATCGTAGATATTGGGCCCGTATATTTTTATGGTATTTATCCCCGCTTTTCTCATTTCGTCAAAATCATTGAGTATGGTTTTTTTTGTGAGCGGAACTATGTTTTTATACCAGTAGTTTCCTTTAGAATAAATTACACCTTTAACCGACGAAAAAAATGACGAGGGTACTAATACCTGCTTTCCATCATTTATATCTGCGTCACTGGTATTTTTCAGGGTGTCGGATAAGGGCAGTTTTTGAGTAGAGGGATAAAGAGCCCGGGAATGGTATTTGATATCAAAATGTGTATCGTCATCTGAATGCTGCGAGAAATATATGCTAACGCAAACCACCAATACTGTAAGTAACAGACTTATTTTCCTTACGCCACCATATATCCATCTCCGCAACAGCCAAAAATGTTTTTTAACGTTTTTTACTTGCGAAACGATACTAAATAATGTAGAGTGTTTATCCAGGTATCCCTGAAATTTAAGCTCAGAACTTGCCATGAGCATAAAGATCATGAACATACAATTCAGGCTAATAATGCCAGCCATGAAAAGAGTAAAGGGACTCCAGTCGTTATAAAGGCCGTACGCAATTGCCGCAACAGACACCGCCAGCACAAAAATATTGGGTAGATTATATTTTAAATTTTTTTCATCTCTAACATCCTTGGGCGTAGGGATGTAAGGAACATCCTTTCTGATAACAGTATAAATAAAACCTAATATAAAAACCCACCATGTACCAATAAGCAGCAATCCTCCCACAAAATGAAATCCCCGCTCATTATCCTCCATCACCCATTGCTGAACAAAATGCCTGATCAAAATAACCGAAGTTATAAAGGGGATACTGATAATTAAAAACTCAGAGAAATCCATTCTTAATGGAAATGCACCCATAAACAGGGAAATTACCGGGATTGAAAAGTTTATCAAAAACACAAAGCCAGATAAGTAAAACAGGGGCAAAAGGCCATAATGAAGTTTTTGCCGCCAGCTGAATTTTGTAAAAAGCTTAACGTAAGAAGTTACCAGAAGCTCGAACACACCTCGCGACCATTTCAATTGTTGTTTATAATAAGCTGATAAGGTTGCCGGTACCAAGCCCCTTGTTAATACCGCAGGCACATAAACAGATTTCCAATTGCGTGCATGTAACTGCATTGAGGTATGCATGTCTTCAGCCAGTCCTGCGGCATGCCCTCCAATAGATTCCAGGGCCGTTCGTCTGAAAGTGCAGTTGGCCCCTATAGCCTGAACAGTTCCATAGGCATTCATGCACATCATCATCGGGCCGTAAAACTGATAGGTTTGTTGCGCTGCTCCTTTGGCTATCCACCCAATTCGCTGATTGTAATATGCCTGCACAATTTGCACATAGCCAATTTCAGGATTGTCGAAATGAGCAATTATCGGATCAAGAAACCCAGGTACCGGTACATGATCAGGGTCGAGAATCACACATAATTCTCCCGATGACCGGGCTAATGCATTATTGATATTACCTGCCTTTGCATTGATCTTGTTAGTCCGGGTAACGTGATGAACTCCCAGTTTTTCGCACACTGATTTCACGTATGGATCGTTGGCCTCATCACATAAAAAGGTTTGATGAGGGTAACTTATCGCCTGAATGGCCGTAAGCGTTTCAACAATCATTTCGTATGGTTCACCGGCGCAGAATGTGGTAAAAATATCGACGGTATACTGTTTAGTTAACGGCCGATCAGGAGGAACAGATATTGCCCAGTAGTGATACCACTCATACAATATCTTAAAAAATGTATAAACAAAGGTTGATATTAATAACCAATAAAGCGGCTGGTAACCGATAACCGATTTCCTGAGCAGGCTATGTATAAAAAAAAGCATGCAAAACACACCGATGAGAATCATCATTCTCAAATAAATCAGCTGCAGTTTAGTGGGTGCTTTAATTAAGTTATTACTCATGGATTCTTTAGTACATAAAAGGGCGTATTGGAAGTAGCAAACGCCCCTTTTTTATTATACACATATACCAGTATGCGATAAGGGCCCTCTTTACCAGGTACTTTAAAGCTTAACCCCGATCCGCTTTGCGTAACAATTAAATTATTGATCTCCCTCGTTTTTTTTTCGCTGAAAATACCGCTGGGTTTAAACCAATCCTCCGCAAATATTTTCCATTTAAATGTTAAACCTACTGTGTCAGCATTCTCAAAATACACCTTGCTGTTAACTGTAATATCAGGTTTAAGTATAATATTATCGTTTGCACCTTTTCCTGCTAACAGCATGTATTTAAGCGAAGGTGCCTTGTCAACTGTCTTTTTACCTGTCCATATATATCGCATTACCTGAACGGCTTCAGTTTCAGCGCCGCTTTCATCAAAAAGGCTGAACCATGTTGGGGTTAATTCTTGTTTTTGTCCCCAGTAAAACACCATCGATCCTAAAAACCTGGGGTTATTAACCGGCATATACTTTTTGTAATTGAAAAGATATTGCTCCGCCTTTTTAGTGCTTGTGTTTTCAACATAAGCGCCCCATGCATTTTGATCTTCCGCAAGCCATGGCCCTTCAACTCCCCATTCAGTAATTAAAAACGGTCCGTCCCAAAACCATTTGAATTTGTCGAGGTCTTCTTTTAAAGTTTGAATGGAGCCAAAAATATTGAACGATATGAAATCAACGTTTGTACGCAGCTTAATGTTCATAATGTTTTTCTTTTGAAAGGCCATTATGGTTGTCGTCACCGGGTGCTGCGGATCCTTCTGATGAATCATGTCAATCAAACCATTGAATGTGGTATAAAACTGCCTGTATTTTGGACTGTTAGGAAATGAGAGCTCATTACCCAGGCACCAGGCCAATAGCGCGGGATGGTTTTTAAAACGCTCGACAATATCAGTAATCTTCCCTGTGTAAGCATTAGCCTTGGAGGTTTTGTAAAAATCATCCATGCTTTCGGCTGGGGGCAATGGTAAACCGGCTATAACGGCTAACCCATTGGCCTGGGCCGAATCTAAAATGCTCCCTAAATTTAATGTGTCCCAAACCCTTATCGTATTGCCTCCGGCCGCACTTAATTGTTTCAAGTTTGTAAAGCCAGATGCCCCTTTTACAAAAAATGGTTCACCGTTACGATACAATACATATTTACCATCTTCATTTTTTATATAAACTGTTTTTTTTGCGGAATCAATCGATTGTGATTGATTACATGCCAAAGAGGACAAGCATAGCAGTAAACAGCTAAGGATTAATTTGAAAGAGTAAAACCTCATAAATGTTAGTTCAATTCACGTAAAAGCCGACAAAATATTTTATCAACCGTTATCTTTCAATGGTGGCGGTCCATGGAGAGCGACTTCCCAATCTTCAAATGGAGGATCAACGTTGAACGACGAATCACAGTAGGCACGTAAATAATCAGTTGCTCTTTTTTCAGCATATTTGGCATTTAATACGTTCCCGGTATCATCCAATTCAATCACATTAGCATAAATTGCGAAAACTTGTTCTATGGCACTGGGTTCATTGCCGTATAAAGATAGATAATCTACTCCCTCAAGAGTATATTGACTGCCGCTTGCCATGAAGTAGGCGAACGTTCTCAGTGCTCCGCTAAAAGAGTTACTTAATTTCATATCAAAATAAATCTACGCTTTTTGTTCGCTAAAGACACATTAGCTATATATCTTTTTAATCGATATTATCCTCTAAACTTGCGCCGTACAATCCAAATCTGCCATAAAAGAGTTCGAGTTTTGTAGTCTAAGGACCACTAAACGAAAAACGTCTTTTTAGAGTTGTAGGGCCATTTAGAGGGCTTTATTTAGCCATTTTTATTACAATCGTCTGCACAAAACATATTAGCCAATCATACCTGAGGCGATTAAGCTGTTTGATAATATCAATGATTACATATGAAAGAAAAAGCCTCAAGTCGAAAGATTGAGAATTTACTTCCGGGATTGTATCTTAATGATGCCGTGACACTACCAACCATAAGCATATAATACTGTTTAAAAGGCTAATCTACTTATTGATATATTTTTTGATGAATTTTACTTTTTTCCCGGGCGGCAATTGCTTTTAAAGCGAGTACCGGTATTAGCGAAGTGAAATATATCTTTGCATTTGGTTAAGTTTGATATTAATTAAAGTCAATGCACGAAAACCTATTAGCATATATCAACCAACGCGCAACCTCGCCACTTACGAGTGAAGAAGAAGCGATAATTGTAGCTGTTTTCCAACCTAAAAAGTTCAGGAAAAAGCAATACTTTTTGGAAGAAGGCAATGTGTGTAAATATGTTGGTTTTATTGTAAAAGGTGCTATGCGACAATATAGCGTAGATGACAAAGGTGTGGAGCATATTGTGCAGTTATACATTGAAAATTATTGGGCAAGCGATCGTGAAAGTGCTGTCATGCTTACTCCATCAAGATATTATATTGATGCCTGGGAAGATACTGAACTACTCGTTGCTACAGTAGCAGACATGCTGGATTTGATAGAAAACGTACCTTCATTTGGACAAATGACAAGATTAATGGATCAAAGAAGCTTCATCGCTTCTCAACGAAGATTAAATTCTACCATTAGCAATTCAGCAGAAAAGCGCTATGAAGAATTTGCCGATAACCATCCACAATTTATTCAACGATTTCCCCAACACCTCATTGCGTCTTTTTTGGGCATAACCAAAGAAACATTAAGCAGAATCAGAAAACAAGCGCTGAAATAACTTCTATTTCAAATTTTGGTTTTTACAAAAACCGTTGACATTTATCAACGGTTTTTTTTATCATTTCTCATCGTTTTAAGGTGTGTTGTTGCTGCAATTTTACATCATAAAACGAAGCAAATGAAAAAGACAATAGTAGTAGTTGGAGCAACAGGCTCACAAGGCAAGGGTGTTGTAAATGCCCTTGTAGATGAAGGCTCTTTTAATGTAAGAGCAATAACCCGTAATCCGGAAAAATATACAGGCAAGGCAAATGAAGCAGTTTATGCAGATCTGCAAGATTTGCAATCTTTAAAAGATGCTTTTACAAATGCTTATGGTGTATTTGTGGTAACCAACTTTTGGGAAGGTGCAGACGAAATTACCCAGGGTAAAAATGCCATTGAAGCGGCAAAAGCTACGGGAGTGCAGCATTTTATCTGGTCAACACTTCCGGATGTGGAGCTCATTAGTGAAGCAGCATTTGAAGTGCCGCATTTTACTTTAAAAGCAAAGGTGGATGACCTGGTGAAAAGTGCCGGGTTTAAATACACAACATTTGTTCAGCCACCATTTTATTATCAAAATCTTGTTGGGATGTTGGGTCCACAACTAAAACAGGATGGCACAACCGGTTGGACATTACCGATTGACCCGACAATAAAAGCCATCCACATGTCAGACATCAACGACCTTGGAAAAGTAGTTGCCGGTGCATTCTTGCAGCCCGAAAAAGTTGGAAATGGCACTTATCTTTCAATTGCCACGGAGTTGAATAGTTTCAATGATATCATTGAGGCATATAAAGCCAATGGCAAAGCATACAGCTTTTCACAGGTGCCGGTTGAATTGTTCTCCACTTTTTTTGATGGGGCAAAAGAACTCGCTGAAATGTTTGGGTATTTTGAAAAACATACTTACATGGGGCCAGACTCCGCGTTACGGATTGAATTGGCAAAAGACATTGCCACAGGCGAATTTGTGACCCTTCGGGAATGGCTGAGTAAAAACAGTTAAAAAATGAAAAAGAAAACGAGTTTCTCAACAAAAGGCAATATTGCTGCGGTAGGCTCTTTGGCTATCCAGCGCATGTTACCTAATCGGTATGCTAACAAGGTTGGCCCTTTTGTATTTCTGGATTATGTGGCCCCCGTTATTAAAGAAACCATTACCCGGAACGGTATGGGAGCTCATCCACACAGGGGTATTGCAACATTAACCTATCTTCTTCAGGGCGAAGTAGAGCATTTTGATAGTGCCGGAAATGCGGCGATAATCCGTTCGGGAGGTGCACAATGGATGAAAGCAGGTACTGGAATAATCCACGATGAAAATTTAAATTACGACTCCCAAACAGGGAGCAAATTTATTCAGGGGTTTCAATTTTGGATAAATTTACCTTCCAAAAATAAAGCTGAAAAGCCTGCACATATCGCTGTGCAAGCTGGCGAAGTCCCCAAAAAAGAATTGCCCAATGAAAGTGGCTGGTTAAAGGTTATTGTTGGGAACTATGAAGAGTTGAGTTCGAAGATCCCGAATTATTCCAGGTAGTTTTTGTATCATATTCAATTGAAAGCAGGCAAAAGCCTATCTATAGAAATTGAAAGCGAAATAGAAGTTGCTGCTTTTCTGCCCACACAAAATGCGATACTAAACGACACCGAATTTCAAAAGGGGGAGTTTGTAGAATTTGATAGGAGCGCAGGAGAAATCGAAATAAAAAACACCTCTCAGATAGCTATTGATATCCTGTTATTTGGTGGCGAAGAATATACAGAACCGGTGATCGCGGAAGGCCCTTTTGTGATGAACTCACAGGCCGAAATAGCAGATGCCTACCGTGATTTTTATGCGGGGAGATATGGGGAAATAAAATTAGCAGTACAAAAATAAATTGGTTCGGGATGAATATCATCATTAAAGTATAAAGGGATCATATTATGAATGCCAACAACACAAGCATCTTTAACGGCTTTGCTACAAACGCGGGGGAAGGCGAGCGCATCTGGTTGCCAGCCCAGCCTCGGCGGCGGGCCTCCGCCACACGTTCACACGAACGAAGATGAGTTTTGGTATGCGCTCGACGGGACCTTCGAATCCATATCGGCGATGAGGTGCAGGCCATCGGGCCTGGCGGGTTCGCCTTCTGAGCCAAACGCCTTTAGATGGGAATCTGAAGGCGTTTTTATTCGGGTTATTCTTGTTAGAAGTAAATTATGGCAGTCGAAAGCTCAACACCTTAGATTTCGGTGGGGATAAGATAAACAATATCGTCATTTCGTCCCACAAGGAGTATGACGGTTGCACAGGGCAAAATCTTAATATGCGTGATAATGGGCGATAAACCTGCCCGTATGGCAATCATAGGAATTATGCGGATATTCGCATTTTAATACGCCCACCATGCCCGCTCCCGAAAAACAGAAACCCGCCGAAAAAGAAAGCCTGCATCCCCGCAACCTGCACCGCGCGGGCTATGATTTTGATAAGCTGATAAAAGCACTACCGGCCCTCAAATCTTTTGTGGCGCTTAACCCGCATGGGATAGAATCTATAGATTTTGCCGCTCCGGATGCCGTGAAAACCCTTAACCAGGCCCTGCTGAAACTTTATTATGGGGTGGAATGGGATATTCCCGCGGGTTACCTTTGCCCACCCATCCCCGGCCGGGCAGATTATATCCATTACATCGCCGATTTGCTGGCCGAGGGCAACAACGGCGTAAGCCCAACGGGCAAAGCGATAAAGGTACTCGACATAGGTACCGGCGCAAATTGCGTGTACCCCCTGATAGGGCACAGCGTGTACGGCTGGCAGTTTACCGGCACCGACACCGACGCAGAAGCCATCCGTTCGGCCAATAAGATAGCCACCGCTAACCCGGCTTTCAGCTCTGCTATCAAGATAAGGCCGCAAAGCAATAAGGCCAACATATTTAAAGGTGCCATTACCCAGGGGGAGATTTATGACGTTACCATCTGCAACCCACCCTTCCATGCCTCGCAAAAGGAGGCGCTGGCAGGCACGCTGAAGAAACTCCATAACCTGAACAACGGCAAGCCGCAACAGCCAACGCTTAACTTTGGTGGGCAAAACACAGAGCTTTGGTACCCCGGCGGCGAGGTGGCATTTATCCGCAACATGGCCGAGCAAAGCACGCTGTTTGCCGATAGGGTGCTGTGGTTCTCTACCCTGGTATCTAAAAAGGACAGCCTGGACGCCGTTTACCGTGCGTTGAACAAGGCAAAAGCCCAGGAGGTAAAAACCATCACGATGGCGCAGGGCCAAAAAACAAGCCGCATAGTAGCCTGGACATTTTTGAGCGAAGCCGCGCAGCGAACCTGGCGCAAAACCCATTGGGATAAGAAACTATAACAAAACAAAAGCGGGGCACCCATCAGTCGTCCCGCTTTTGTTTTTAGTATTTCAATACCAAATATCCAGTTTTGCGTTTAAGTTCTTTGTCATCCCTATACTCTACCGAATAAAAGTAAGTACCCTGCCGCAATTTTGCCCCGTTAGATTTATGCCCGTCGAAGGTTCGGCTGCCATCGTAGCCTTTCTGTTCGTAAACCACATTGCCGGTACGATCTATGATGCTTACCTTATTATCCGGGTAGGCCGCTAGGCCGTCTATGGTAAGTGCATCGTTTATGCCGTCGCCGTTTGGTGAAATAGCCTGGCGCACTACTACATCGGGGTGGGTGTCAATATTATCATCGTTCACAGTTACGCCTACATCATTAATACGGCTATTGCGCGCAATAAACGATGATGCTTTTGTAATAGTGATCACATAAGTTTTTGTAGTGCCATCCTCAGCGGTAACAACGGTGGTAATATCGGTTGTTCCTGTGGGATTTAACGCTATCGGAGCTGATTCAACACCAGGCGCAATCGTTATACCATTAACTTTAATTGTTGCATTTGCATTGCGCGTATATGCTGTTTGTTTAATGCTCGTAGTAGCGTTGCTTACTGTGGCTATATAATTGATTTGCGCCTGGCTCTTAGCCACCCTTGTTAGCGAAACAGCCGGATTCAATACTAACTTAGTAATAGCAGCATCGTTAGAACCATTTTTGCTAATTATTATCGAGTAGGTTTTTGTGGTTATCCTATCGTTAGCAGTTGTTTTTATTGTAATGGTAGTGGTACCAGTTGGATTTAAAGGGATTTCTTCTGAAAGCAAAGAATACCAGTCGGGATACGATGCTCCACTCTGTCCGTTAAACTTAACTGAGGACAAATTAAAGATAATACCTTCAAGAACGGCGGTCACTCTTACGCTTGTGGTAGCCGCACTTACAGATGAGGTAAAGGTGTCGGTTTCACCCACTCTAAAAAGTATTGAATTTGTGCTTAATGTCAGCTTTGTGAGGCTGGCATTATTTGAGCCGTTTTCATCATTAATTATTACAACATATGTTTTCGTTGCCCCTCCGGCAGCAGTTACAATCGTAGTTATCTTGGTAGGCCCATATGGGTTAACCAATATAGCGGGGGACAATGAACCAGAGGCCACCGTTAAACCGTTAACGGTAATATTTGCGCCGGCATCGCTGGCAACGGGCTTTAATTTTACACGATAAGCATTATAATTTACCGAAGTTGTATAAGTATTGAGCGTGCCGGAGCTGCTTTGTTTAATCAGTGTGCATCGCGTATCCAGGCTTAGCGAAGTAAGTTCGGCATTGCCTGCCCCGGTTTTGCTAATGGTAATTTTATACGTTTTTGTAGTGGTGCCATCCGGCGCTGTAACAACTGTTGTTATGGTTGTTGTGCCAGTTGGGTTAAGTGCGATAGGCTCTGATTGCGTACCTGATGCCAGTGGTGTACCATTCACTTCCATAGTCGCCAATGTGTCGCTGGTAACCGCCGTTAGACTAACGCTCGTGGTAGCCATACTTACCGAAGCGGTATAAGTATTAATTGCGGAGGATGTTGTTACTTTGGTAAGCGCCGATTTTGTGTCCAATTTCTGCGAAAGCAAGCTGGCATCGCTGGATCCTGTTTTGGTGACAGTTAGCCGGTAGGTTTTGGTAGCGCTGTTTGGCGCGGTTACCACGGTTGTTACAACAGTTGCGCCTGTTGAGTTAAGCGCTATCGGTGCCGACTCTTCCCCGCTGGCAGTTGCTACGCCATTTATGGTGAGCGTGGCTGATGGGTCGGTAACGAAAGCCGTTAGCTTCACGCTGGTGGTAGCTGCGCTTACCGTAGCGGTGTAGGTATTAAGCGCGCTACTGGTAGTAACCTTGGTAATAAGCGATTTGTTGTCTAAACGTTGCATGGCCAGAGTAGCATCGCCCGCCGCCGCTCTTTTAACGCTTACGGTGTAGGTATTAAGCGCAGAATTATCAGGTGCCAATACCGTTACCACAATGTTATTATCGCCAACATTAATGGGCACGTTAGCGTCAGATCCGGATATTACAGGAACTCCGTTCACTTTTATAAAAGCCCCAAAATCATCTGCAGTTGCACTGAGGATTACAGATGAGGTAACATTGCTTACTACCGGGGCGGTATAACTATGCACTACCGGGTTAAAGTATGGCGACAAGCCACCATTATTAACAGAAAGCGCAGAAAGTTTATTGTTGGATGTTAGCGGTAGGCGTGTTATGGCAATAGTATAGCCGCCATCGGGTGCCGTAACATCTACATCAATGTAGTTTAACCCCTCGTTTAAAGGTAAAGTTATCGGAGAGCCACTGCTTGCAGGGTTTGCGTTTACCATAATTTCAGCATGAGGGTCATCCGTTGTTGGGGTAATAGTTATAGTGGAAGCACCGTGACGCACGTAAGCGGTATAACCATGTATGGATGGCATAAAGTGTGGTGATAAAACACCCTCGCTGAGAACAAGATTATGTAATGGGCCGCCTGATGGCAATGGCCTGGCGACCGATGTGTATCTGCCGGCGGGTGCTGCTGATGCGTTTAAGTTACCCGTGGCAAAATCAGGTGCTCCACTGCCATAACTCACACCCGGCGTTAGCGCCAGCAAATGTACGGGGAGTACGGCCATCAAAATAAATGATAAAACAAGGTGCTTTATTTTTTTATTAGCTGCGATGCATAGTTTATTCATGGCGCTTGGTTTAGGTGTGAGTAATGCTAATTATTTAATTTATAACTGATTGTAAACAATTTGTAAAACCAAAAACGGCCGCGAAAATGGATTGCGGCCGCTTGGCTTGTATGGCCTTACTTGATGTTTAATATTTCAATACCAAATATCCGGTTTTGCGTTTAAGTTTTTTATCGTCTTTATATTCTACCGAGTAGAAATAAGTGCCCTGCTGCATTTTTTTGCCGCTGTCGGTATGGCCGTCGAAACTCCGGCTGCCATCGTAGCCTTTCAGTTCGTACACCACGTTGCCGGTACGGTCTATAATGCTCACCTTATTATCCGGGTAAGCCGCTAAGCCATCAATGGTAAGCGCATCGTTTATACCGTCGCCGTTTGGCGATACCGCCTGGCGGACTATCACGTCAGGGTGGGTGTTTGTCGTTCCCTCTTCGTTAACAATGCCTACCGTTTTATAGGTGTGGTTGGTGGTGGCGATGAACGAGGACGATCTCGTAATGTTTATTTGATAAGTTTTAGTAGTAACACCATCCGGGGCTGTTACAATTGTGGTAATTGTGGTGGTGCCTGAATGACTAACCGGAATTGGGTCTGATTGTACACCCGACAGCGCTGGGGTTCCGTTGACTGTCATAGTGGCGGCAGGGTCGCTTAAAAAAGCAGTGTATTTAATGTTTAAAATGGAAGTATTAACAACCATCGTATAGCTGTTAAAGGTACTGCTGGTAACATCCTTGGTTAAGGCAGAACCTGTATTTAATTTTTGTTTATCGAGATTTGCATTGCTCGAACCGGTTTTACTGATTACCAGCCGGTAAGTTTTACTTAGCCCGCTTGGTGCGGTAATTATAGTGTTAATGGTTGTAGTGCCGCTGGTATTAAGCGCTATCGATGCCGACTCATCGCCAGATGGAACAATTGTACCATTTATTTTAATTACTGAGGCGGTATCTTCTGCAATAGCCATCAATTTAACAGTTGTTGTACCGGCACTTACAGATGCGCTAAAGGTGTCAAGCGTATCGCTCGATGATACTTTGGTGATCAACGATTTTGTATCGAGCCGTTGCGTAAACAAATTGACATTTGATGCCGGCGGCAACCGGGTTACAATAATTGTGGTGGTTTTCTGTGTACCATTGGGAGCCGTTGCCACTATGGTAATAGTGTTGTTACCTACCGTTAATGGTATGGGCGATGAAAATACGCTGTTTGTTACCGCCATTCCGTTTAGCGTTGCCGATGCATCGTTGTCTTGTGTTTTCAGCCTTATTTTTATTGAAGTAATGTTATTGGCAACCGTGTCTCTGTATGAAAAGACATTAGTGCGAAAACCAGGGTTTAGCACACCTTCGCTGGGCGTAAGGCCAGATAAACGATACTCGCCGGAAACGGGACGGGTGAGAGCCATAGTATATGTTCTCTTTGTCACGCCATCCTGGGCTGTGGCCACCACGGTTACAGTAGTAGTACCGTAAGGCGTAGGCACCGTAACCGATGGTGAAGATGGCGTTATGGCAATCCCGTTAACGGTTCCGGTAGCCAATGCAGCAAATGTTGGAGTTAATTTAACAAACGTAATATCTGAAGCCAACGATGCCGTGTAATTGTACACCTCCTGATAAAAATGCGGGTTTAACCCAACACTACCATTTGGTATCGATGTGGTAATGTTTGGATTAGACATATAAACCTGCGAGGATGGCGGATAGGTAACTGTAAGTTTATAGGTTTTACTGGTGAGTCCATCTGCCGTGGTTACAACAATGTTAAATACTTTATCACCAAGTGTCAAAGGAGCGGTTCCGTAACGCTGCCCCGAGGTTACCGATACGCCATTGATTTTAATTGTAGAGGATGGGTCACTCACCGTGGGCTTAATATAATACATGTTATTTCCGTAAGAATCCTGCCCTTTTGTAACTTGTTTATAATTAAGGGTATCCTTATTAAACAAAGGCTGTAGTCCTGGCGAGTGCTCATAAGTCTCTAAATCAGCCAGGTCGGCATTGGTGTATTTTACCCGGAGAGATATCGTAGTAGAGTCCATTGTGCCCGCAGCATTGTAGGCGTACACTTTATAATCCTGCAACGGTGCGCCTACAGAGGGGGTGCCGCTGATAACGCCTGTTGCGTTGTTAAAGTGCAAACCATCCGGCAGGGGTCTATCTAAATGATAGCCACCGCTTGGCTTTATTTTTTGAAGGTAAACGGTAGAGTTAACGCCGGGGTTTTGCGCGGTAGCGATATACAATACACCCTTTGGGTCAATTGCCAGGCTTTTTACCAGGCTCGTGCCGGTAGATAGGCCCGACAACATAGTGGTAACTGTAGTACGGTTTGATGCAATTTGTTTTACAGCAGTTTTTTCAAGAACGTAAATGTTGTTACCTGCATCTGTTACCAGCGATGTGGGATTGGTAAGTGTAGCTGCAAGTGACGAAAAACCGGAAAGGGGGGCAAATTTATCTATTTTATTCGATGTGGTGTTAATCGTATAATATTTGCTATCTACATCTCTAGCTAAGCCGGTTTGACTGGCCAATTGTACGTTGACCGTGGTTTTTGCACTGCCATCGGCCGGGATCTTATAAATTGTACAATACGGTTGCTGGTCCCAAACAGCGGGGTTGGCGTTGCGTTCTTCTATTTTATTAACAATGTACAACGTTCCATTAGCATCGGCTATCATACCGATAACGCCATATGTTGTTGTTTTAGTAAATATTGTTGTAGAGGTACTGCCGCCGCCCGGCGGCAATTTTTTTATGGAGCCATCATAATTCACAAAAATATTGCCGGCGTAGTCAACCGCCACCCCTCTTGCATCGGTAGAAAATGTGCCGCTCGTTATTAAAACCGGTGCGCCACCGCTTGGGGCAATACGGTACACACCGCCCGGAGAGGCGTGGTATATATAGCCATTTTTATCAACGGCGAAACTGTAATTATTATAACTGCCGGTATTTATGGTATCAATATGGGTACTATATCCCTGGGGGGAAACATTACTGCTGGTTGGCGTAAGGCTGGTGCTTTTGCCGGCAGAAAAACTTTTTACTCCGCTTCCATAACTTATACTTGGGCTTTGCGCAAGCATTTGCCCCGGCAATATTATTATTAAAATAATTGCCAGCGCAAACCACTTAACTTTAGTAACAGCAGTTGTAATGTAATGCTTAACCATGATTTATAGTTTAGGTAATTTTTTTATTGTTTGCTAACAGATTGTAAAGTAGACAAATATATTAGTAATTGCTTTTATAAACACCAAATGGCTGCCAATTAATTAGCAGCCATTTAGTGTTTATAATGATAAGATTTATGATTTTAATATTTCAACACTAAGTACCCAGTTTTGCGCTGCAGCCCTTTATCGGTCCGGTACTCTACCGAGTAGAAATAAGTGCCCTGCTGCAATCTTTTGCCCGCAGCAGTACGCCCGTCGAAACTCCGGCTGCCATCGTAGCCTTTCAGTTCGTACACCACGTTGCCGGTACGGTCTATAATGCTCACCTTGTTATCCGGGTAGGCCGCTAAGCCATCAATGGTAAGCCTATCGTTTATACCGTCCTCGTTTGGTGATACCGCCTGGCGGACTATCACGTCAGGGTGGGTGTTTGTCGTTCCCTCTTCGTTAACAATGCCTACCGTTTTATAGGTGTTGTTGGTGGTGGCGATAAGCGAGGAAGCTTTAGAAATAACGATAATGTATTTTTTCTTATAGTTGGTATCCTGGGCCGTTACTATGGTTGTAAGCGTTGTGGTACCGGTTGGGTTAAGCGGTACATTGTAGGAATATCCGCTCGAAGGTATTGCAACGCCGTTTACGCGCACAGTGGCTTTGCTACTGGTGGTGCCTACTAATAGGTAAATACTGCTAGTGCCCGCTGATACCGTTGCCGAATACCGGTTTTCGATGCTGGATATATACGTACGGGTAAGCGGGTAATTGGGATTTAATTTTTGCAGATTCAAGGTAGCATCTTTAGACGGGAGTTCTGAAACGTTGAACTGGTAGCGTTTTAAGGTGCCATCCGGGGCGGTCACGGTAATTTCAAAAGTAGTGGTACCTACATAATTAGGAGCCATTAACGGCGATTTGTGGCCGGACGCTACCACCTGGCCGTTTACCCGAATTACCGCATTAGTATCGCTGGCTGTCGGCGTAAACTGAATATTAGACCGGAGAGTTAAAACTTGTACAGAGTAAGTATTCAATTCATTACTGATAATTATTTTTTGCACATTAGTTGCAGCCAAACCGCTGCTTACATAGCAATTAGCGAGGTTAGCATCGCTTGATCCGTTTTTGGCAACTGCTATTTCATAAGTTTTGGTAGTTGTGCCGTCTTGCGCGGTAACAACAGTAGTTATGGTAGTTGTACCACTTGTGTTTAACGTGACAGGGGTTGATTCGGAGCCGGATACCACTGTAACACCATTTACTTTTACAGTTGATGTCGCATCATCTGCAACAGGTACTATAGTTACACTTGAAATACCCGGGTCAACAGAGGTTGTGTACCTGTTTAATGTTGGGCTGTTTGCATCCTTGGTTAATATAGCCGGGATCCCTAAGTTAAGCGATATGAGATTGGCGTTGCTTGAACCGGTTTTACTAACAGTAATACGATATTTTTTTGTTGCAGCGTTATATGCTGTTACAACTGTATTGATGATGGTTGTACCGGTAGGGTTAAGGGAAATGCTGCCGGAATATGTACCCGATGAAACGGTTACTCCGTTAACTTGTATGGTTGCATTAGGGTCGCTGGTTACGGCCAACAGTTTAACAGTTGTTGTACCCGGCGCTACCGATGTTGTATAAGTTACCAGCGTATCGCTATTTATTACCCTGGTGAGGAATGATTTTGTATCCAGACTTATCGAACTCAAATTCGCATTGTTTGCAAATGCCCTTTTTACGTAAAACTTGTACAGGTTAACCTCACCGTGTTCTGCGGTAACTTCCACCGTCATTTTATTGTTACCATCCGCCAGCGGCACCGCTAAAGGCACGCCCCGCAATGCAGGTACGCCATTTACTTTTACAGATGCGAGGGCATCTTCTGTTGTTGCTGTGATATGATAAGAGGTGATATTACTACCGGCTACCAACGGATCGTAATTATTAACCAAAGAATTAAATGCAGGCGAAAATGCGCCCAAATCTGTGCTCAGGCTGGCCAATTTGTTATTTGTATTAGCAGGCCTGCGCGTGGCCATAAGCGTGTACGTGTGATGGTTATCACCGTTTTGGGCCACCACTTTAATAATGATCTTGTTATTGCCCACCCTAAGCGGCACATTAACCGATGGCGAAGCAGTGGTGATCAGTATTCCATTTACAGTTACGGTGGCCAGTGTATCTTTGGCAACCGGGATTATATCCATAGTGGAAGCAGCATGAGGTACCGAGGTGGTGTACTCATAAGTATCGTAATCAAACCTCTTGTTCAGTGCGCCAGGGTTAAGTGTCAGGTCTTTTAACTGATTAAAGGCCGAGAGCAGGTGGCTTACCACAACGGTATAGGTTTTAACGGTAACTCCATCCTGGGCGGTAGATTTTATTACGATAGTAGTAGTAGCAGTGGCACCCATATTTAAGTTTACGCGCACAAATTTTTGCGTAGGCGTAATTAAAGTGCCATTAACCGTTACGCTTGCGGTAATATCTTGCTTTACGGGCTGGATATCTAACGTCGTTGTTTGATAGCTGGCTTTATAAGTATAATTATAAACTGATTGCGAAAAGTAAGGGGTTGTCAAATTGGATGTCCCTAAAGAGGTCAGAGTGGCGTTCGATGAAGGAAGGCGGGTTACTGTTAGCTTATAGGTCTTTGTCCTGGTGCCATCGGCAGAAGTTACCACTGTATTTATTACGGTATTCCCTACGTTCAAAGATACAAACCCCGAGGTTTGCCCGGAATTTACGCTTTTGCCATTTACCTTGATGGTTGAGCTGAATTTAAGCACCGTAGGCTTTACCGTGTAACTGAAGGTATTGTTTGGCACAGTTACGGTATAATTAAGCGAATCTCTGTTAAAGGCAGGACTAAGTGTACCGGAATAACCTTCCAGATTGCTTAGATCTGCGTTGGGCGTTTGTGCCATCAAATGCGTGGGCAGCATCATCAAAATGATAATTGCGAGGACAAACTGTTGTACTTTAATGGTAGCAGTTGTAAAGTATTGTTTATTCATGAGTTATTGTTTAGGTAGGCCCAAATTTACTTGATATATAACTGATTGGTAAGTAGACAAATATAGACGTAAAAGCGTTGATAAAAACAAAGGGCTACGAATTAATTCACAGCCCTTTGTTTTTTATGATCGTAACTTAATCCAGGTTTAATACTTAAGCACTAAGTATCCCGTTTTGCGCTGCAGCCCTTTTTCGTCCCGGTATTCTACCGAGTAGAAATAAGTACCCTGCTGCATCTTCGCTCCGTTTGATTTATGCCCGTCGAAAGTGCGGCTGCCGTCGTAGCCTTTCTGTTCGTAAACCACATTGCCAGTACGATCTATGATGCTTACCTTATTATCCGGGTAGGCCGCTAAGCCGTCGATGGTAAGGATATCGTTTATGCCGTCGCCGTTTGGTGATACCGCCTGGCGCACCACCACATCAGGATGGGTGTTTTTAGTTTCATCCCTGGTAACAATGCCTATAGGGGTAACACCATTGCTGTTAGTAGAGGCGATGAAGGATGACGTTTTTTTGATGACCGTGATATGGTAGGTGCGGGTTGTAACTCCATCTTCTGCGGTTACAACGGTAGTAAACACGGTAGGCCCGCTGCTGTTTAAAGGCAAAAGCCCTGATGTGCCCGATGGTGTTATTACACCATTTACTTTTATTACCGCATTTGTATCAACTGCAAGCGCTTTTTGCCTAACGCTGGTTGTACCCGCCGAAACCGTGTAAAAGTAATCGCCACCAATTGGGCTACTGGTATAACTTCCTTTAGTAAGGCTTATGGTTGACAGGAAGGCGTTGTTATTACCGTTTTTACTTACAGTTACTACATAAGTTTTGGCATTACCCGCCTGTGCAGTTACTTCGGTAGTAATGGTAGTGGTACCGCTCGGGTTTAACGGTATGGCAGCCGATGCTGCGCCAGATGCTACCGGGGCGCCGTTAATGGTTATAGTTGCAAAGGGATCGCTTGTAATAGCCGTTTGGGTAATGCTGGTTGTACCGGTGCTTACCGATGTGCTGTAAGTGTTAAGCGTTTGGCTGGTGCTCTGCGGAAATAGGCTCGATTCTGTGTTGAATGTTATGGATGCGAGGTTGGCATTGGTAGAGCCGGTTTTGCTGATAGTTACCACATACGTTTTGGTAACGCCGCCCGGTGCTGTAGCAATGGTGGTTATGGTTGTTGTGCCGCTACCGTTAAGAGCAATGGCTTGCGACGCTACCCCGGAGGCTACAAGTTGGCCATTCACTGTGATGGTTGCATCCGGGTCGCTGGTAACGGCTGTTTGTTTTATAGTGGTGGTACCTGGGCTTACAGCTGCTGTAAAGGTGTTTAATGCGCCGGTAGTTACATCCTTTACCAGTATAGATTGTGTACTTAAACTGAGCGATGTAAGATCGGCATCGCCTGAGCCGTTTTTACTGATGGTTATTTCGTAGGTTTTTGTAGTGATGCCATCGGGCGCTGTTACCACGGTAGTAATTACCGTTGTGCCGGTAGGGTTAAGCGCGATAGGGCCCGATTGCGCGCCCGATGCTACCGTTGTGCCGTTGACCGTTAGGGTAGCTGCCGCATCGCTGGCCACCGAAGTTAGCTTAACGCTGGTGCTTGCCATGCTTACCGTTGCCGTATAAGTATTAAGCGGGGTTGAGGTAACCACCTTGGTAAGTACCGATTTGGTGTCCAGTTCCTGCGAAAGCAGGTTAGCATCGCTCGAACCGGTTTTACTGACAACTACCTGGTAGGTTTTGGTAACGCTGTTTGGCGCGGTAACCACGGTGGTTATGGTAGTAGTACCTGTTGGATTAAGCGCTATGGGTGCCGATTCTTCCCCGCTGGCAGTGGCTACGCCATTGATAGTGAGTGTGGCAGATGGGTCGGTAACGAAAGCCGCCAGCTTTACGCTGGTTGTTCCTGCGCTTACCGTAGCGCTATAAGTATTAAGCGAACTGCCGGAAGACAGCTGTGTAATAACCGATTTGGTATCTAAACGTTGCGTTGCCAGGGTTGCATCCCCCGCCGCGGCGCGTTTTATGTTTATTGTATAGGTATTAGTAGCCGAGTTATCGGGTGCCAATATTGTTACCACTATGGCATTATCGCCAACGCTTAGCGGCACGCTAACCGCCGAGCCGGATGTTGCCGGGCTGCCGTTCACTTTTAAATAAGCGCCAATATCATCTAACGTAGCGGTAAGGTTTAACGATGTGGTAAGGTTGCTTACCGCAGGCGCGGTATAATCATGCACCAGGGGGTTAAAGTATGGCGACAGCCTGCCGGTGCTTACCGCCAGGTTGTACAACTTGTTGTTCGAGGTAGGTGCAAGGCGGGTAATTACAAGGGTATAAACACGAATATTTCCGTTTGCTGCGGTTACCTTTATATCCACGTAGTTTAGGCCATACACAAGGGATACATTTTTTGATGTGCCACTGGCAATTGTATCTGTGTTAACCCGGAGGGTTGCTTCCACTTGTTCTGCCGTTGGCGTTATATCCACAGATGAAACATTCGGGCCAACTGTGCTGTGGTAAACAAATATAGCCGAACTTAGGCCGGGGGTGATAGGGGTACCTGTACTAAGTGTGAGGTCTTGCAGGTAATTATTGCCAGATAGGGGGCGGAATACGGTTACGGTATAAGTTTTGGTGCTGCTATCCGAGGCAGTAACTACTATAGATATCGTATTAGCGCCATGTGCTAACGGCACGGTAACAAAGCCTGCCGATGTTATTGTGACGCCATTAACTGCAACCATAGATGTTGAGTCAATTTTTTCTACTCTGACACGGATAGTACTAAATCCCGGGCTTGTAGTAGTACTATACTTATATACATCCGGATCAAAATCCTCAATCGCAATATCGCTTAGCCAAATATTTCTTAGATTGCTACTGCCTGGGGCCGGAAGCCTGGTTACTACTATGGTGCGGGTAATAATATAAGGGTCAAAGGTACTGACAACCGGGATAGATGTGTTGCCCACGCCCAAGGCTACATTTACAGTTGGCGAACCAGAGGTGACGGCGGTGCCATTAATCGTTAACCCGGCGTATGACGATGCTGTGGTGGCCGTAACATTGATACTGGTTGTAGCACTGCCCACCGTATCTGTGTACATTAAAGTATTTTGGTTAAAAGCAGGGCTCAATTTGCCTTTGTTTACCGTAAAGCTGCTAAGTTCCAAATCTTCAGGCACATTGCGTGGTAAATAAATTTTGTAGGTGCGGTGTTCGCCATTTGGCCAGGTTACTTCTACAGGATATATATTTGAACCAAGATTTAAATGCGCTGTAAAATACGGCGCTGATGGGGTTATTGGCGTGCCATTGTAAGTTATAGTGGCGCCGGGATCGCCAACTGAAGGCCTTATATTAATCGTATCCTGCTTGAAACTCTGGTGGCCGGTGTAGGTATATATGTGATTTGCGCTGTTGTAGGTGAAATTCGGATAAACATCTGGTGTAAAAGTTACGTGCAGGGCTGCCGGCAGAGCCTGTGCGCGATGGGCGATTACCGTATAAGTTTTTTTTGTTAGGCCATCGGGCGCGGTTACCTCAAACCTGAAAACATTATCAATCTTGTCCAATTCGCCATGAGTGGCCAATGTTCCGGATGTCACGGGTACGCCATTTAGCTTAATAGTGGCACCAGCCACGGCAACAGTTGGAGTTATATAAATGTAATCATAAACGTCATATGAGTTGGTTACCGTAATAGTATAATTAAGGGTGTCCTTGTTAAATTTTTGCCCCAGTTTATTATTACTTACTGCCAAACTCGCAAGGCTTGCGTTCGAACTGGTGGAGATAGTTCTAATAGGTACAACTACAGAATCAACGCTGCCTGATGCGTTATATGCATAAACAGTGTAATTGGTAGTAACATTGAGAGGTGAAGCACCTGTTGGGCTGCCGCTGATAACGCCCGTATTGTTATCGAATTTCAATCCGGCAGGCAGTGGTTTGTTAAGATGGTAACCTCCGGCCGGGCCAATTTTTTGTAGGTAAACATTGGTGTTTACGCCCGGGTTTTGTGCGGTGGCAATGTACATGTTGCCTTTGGGGTCGATAGTAACGCTTTTTGCAAGGCTTGTGCCCGTTGAAAGCCCCGATACCAGCGTAGTAACTGTAATCCTGTCCGGAGCGATTTGTTTGATGCTCGTTTTGTCAGCCACATAAATATTGTTGCCGGGGTCTGTAGCGAGCCAGGTTGGTGCGGTAAAGGCAGAGGCTATTGCTATCGATGACGAAGAACCTGTGATTTTATATATTTTTTTATCAGAGTTCCGGATCATGTAAGCAATGCCATCAGCATCAACGCCTACCTTGGAATAGGTGACCGGAATGTCGAAGACTACGGTTGAGTTGGATGTTCCAAAGGGCACTTTAACAAGATAGTCGCGGTAACTATCTTCTACAAACGCATTGCCCTGTGCATCCAGGGCCATATTTGAAAGACCGATGCCCTCAGCAACGAATTGAGAGGTGCTGCCACCTGTAGGCGGCAACCGTTTTACGGCACCATTGTAATTTACAAAGATGTTGCCGGCCGTGTCGAGCGCTATGCCTATCGCTTGCGAACTGAACGAGCCGCTTGTTATCAACACGGGCGTTCCACCACCTGGTGGTATCCGGTACACCCCGCCGGGCGATGCATGGTAAATATAACCTTTACGGTCAACCGCGAAGCTATAGTTATTATAGCTGCGAAAGTCTACGGTATCTATATGCGTGCTATACCCTGCGGCAGATACATTGCTGCTGGTTGGGGTTAATGTTGCCGCAGTGCCTACGGTAAAGGTATGCACGCCACTGCCATAGCTTACGCTTGGCGTTTGCGCCATCAAATACGCCGGCAACATTATCAAAATAGTAATTGCCAATGCAAACTGTTTTATTTTATTACCAGCAGTTGTAATGTAACGCTTATCCATGATTTAGAGTTTAGGTATTTTTTTATTGTTTGCTAATTGGCTGTAAAGTAGGCAAATATGTTTTTAATGACAGGATATATGATTTTAATACTTCAGCACTAAATAACCCGTTTTGCGCTGCAGCCCTTTTTCGTCCCGATATTCTACCGAATAGAAATAAGTGCCCGGCTGCATTTTTTTGCCACTGCCGGTATGCCCGTCGAATGACCTTGAACCGTCATAACCCTTCATTTCGTACACCATTGCACCGCTTTTATCTATGATGCTTACCTTATTATCCGGATAGGCCGCTAAGCCATCAATGGTAAGCATATCGTTTATACCGTCCCCGTTTGGCGATACCGCCTGGCGCACCACTATGTCTGGGTGGGTGTTTATAGTTTCATCCTTAGTAACAATGCCCACCGTTTTAAAGGTGTTGTTGGTGGAGGCGATAAGCGACGATGCTTTGGTAACAGTGATGTGGTAAGTGCGCGTAGTAACCCCGTCCTCGGCAGTTACTACAGTGGTAAATACAGTTGGCCCGCTGCTGTTTAACGGCAGGAAGCCCGAAGTGCCCGATGGCGTTATTACACCATCTACCCTAATCACTGCGTTTGTATCTACGGCAATTGCTTTTTGCCTTACGCTGGTTGTGCCGGCGCTTACCGTGTAGAAATAGTCGGTCCCGACAGGGTTGCTGGTGTAATGCCCCCTATCAAGGCTGATGGTTGACAGGAAGGCGTTGTTATTGCCGTTTTTGCTGACAACGATGGTATAGGTTTTGGTATTGCCAAGCGGTGCCGTTACCACGGTTGTTATAGTAGTGGTGCCCGTTGGGTTTAGCGTTATAGCCGGCGATGGCGTGCCCGAAACCAATGTGTATGTGCCGTTCAATTCGATGCTTGCATTCGGGTCGCTGGCAATTACGGTTAAAGTAAGGTTGGTAGTGCCCGCGCTTACCGACGTAGTGTAAGTATTCAGCGCAGTACTTGTACTATCTTTAACCAGCGTTGGTTTGGTGCTTAATACCTGCGACACCAGATTTGCATCGGTAGAGCCCCCTTTGCTGATGGTGATCACATAGGTTTTGGTAGCACCCCCTGCTGCGGTAACAATAGTAGTAATATCGGTAGTGCCGGTGCTGTTAAGCATAATTTGCGGCGATGGCGCACCTGATACAACAGGCATGCCATTTACGGTAATAGTGGAGGTGGAATCATCGGCGATAGCCGTTTGTACCACGCTGGTAAATGTTGGGTTTACCGATGCCGTAAAGGTATTCAATGCACCGGTTGTAATGCCCTTTATCAGCAACGACTTAGTGTTAAGCCTTAAAGTAGTGAGGTTTGCGTTTCCTGAGCCCGTTTTGCTGATAGTGATCTCGTAAGTTTTTGTGGTTGTGCCATCT
Source organism: Mucilaginibacter sp. P1_D10 (assembly GCF_056406215.1). NCBI lineage: Bacteria > Pseudomonadati > Bacteroidota > Sphingobacteriia > Sphingobacteriales > Sphingobacteriaceae > Mucilaginibacter > Mucilaginibacter sp. P1_D10. The sequence goes on from NZ_JBFUAP010000024.1 coordinate 26,903, forward strand.
GGTGCTGTTACCACGGTAGTGATTACCGTTGTGCCGGTAGGGTTAAGCGCGATAGTGCCCGATTGCGCGCCCGAAGCTACCGTTGTGCCGTTAACCGTCATGGTAGCTGCCGCATCGCTGGCCACCGAAGTTAGCTTAACGCTGGTGGTTGCCATGCTTACCGTTGCCGTATATGTATTCAGCTCGGTTGAAGTAACTACTTTGGTAAGCGCCGATTTGGTATCCAGTTCCTGCGAAAGCAGGTTGGCATCGCTGGAGCCGGTTTTGCTGATTGCCACCTGGTAGGTTTTAGTGGCGCTGTTTGGCGCGGTAACCACGGTTGTTATGGTGGTTGTACCAGTTGGGTTAAGGGCTATAGGTGCCGACTCTTCGCCGCTGGCGGTTGCTATGCCATTTATGGTGAGCGTGGCCGATGGGTCGGTAGTAAATGCCGATAATTTTACGCTGGTTGTTCCTGCGCTTACGGTAGCACTGTAAGTATTAAGCGAACTGCCGGAGGATAGCGGTGTAATAACCGATTTGGTATCTAAACGCTGCGTTGCCAGGGTTGCATCGCCTGCTGCGGCCCGTTTCACATTTACGGTGTAGGTATTAGTGGCAGAGCTATCCGGTGCCAGTACGGTCACCGCGATGGCATTATCGCCAACGCTCAGCGGTACGCTAACAGCCGAACCGGATGTTGCGGGGCTGCCGTTCACTTTTAGGTAAGCGCCAATATCATCCAACGTAGCGGTAAGGTTCAACGATGCGGTGAGGTTGCTTACTACAGGCGCAGTGTAATCATGCACCACGGGGTTAAAGTATGGCGACAGGCCGCCGGTGCTTACAGCCAGGTTGTATAACTTGTTATTTGAAGTAGCCGGAAGGCGGGTGATTTTGATAGCGTAATTGCGGACATCGCCGTTAGGTGCGGTCACTTCTATATCCACCTGGTTTAAGCCATAATTTAAAGTCACGTTTTGGGGGGTGCCACTGGCAACCACGTCCGCGTAAACCTTTATAGTTGCTTCCGGGTCCTCGGCTGTCGGCGTTATATCCAGAGATGAAACGTTGGGGCCAACCGTGCTGTTATAAACATACGTTCCGGTGGTAAACAAAGGGTTTAAGGGGGTGCCTTCGCTAAGCGTTAGGTTTTCCAGGTAATTGTTGCTGGATATAGCACGGGTTACAGTTACCACATAAGTTTGTGTACTGATACCCCCGGGAGTGGTAACTACCACGGTTATGGTATTTGCGCCATGCGCCAAAGGCACGGCAATAAAACCGCCGGTCGTTACCGAATTCCCGTTAACTGTGACGGTAGCTGCCGGGTCAAATAATTCGGGTTTTACCCGGGCGGTATCAATATTGTAATTAACGTCAACATTGTAATGATGTATCCCTGCGTCAAAGTCTGGGATTTCAACATTGTTTAATGACAGGCTTTGCAGGCTGCTACTGGTTGGTCCAGGGAGCCTGGTTGCAACAATGGTGCGGGTGAAGCTGAGCGAGCCACTGGTGATCACAACAGGAATAGATGTGTTGCCCACACCTAAAGCAACATTAACAGTTGGTGAACCGGAAGTAACGGTAGTGCCGTTAATGGTTAGCGTAGCACCTGCATCTGCCGCCACCGCGCTCACATTAATATTGGTTACAGAATTCACCACGGTATCTGCATATGTGGAAGTATTTTGCTGGAATGCAGGGCTTAGTGCACCCTTGCTTACTGTAAAACTGGTGAGTTCGAGTTCCTCCGGTAGATTGCGCGGTAAATAAATGTTGTAGGTGCGGTGTTCGCCGTTTGGCCAGGTTACTTCTATGGGATATATGTTTTGGCCTATGCTTAAATGCGCTGTAAAATACGGTGCTGATGGAGTAATCGGTGTGCCGTTATAGGTGATGGTAGCGCCCGGATCGCCAACGGATGGCCTTATATTAATCGTATCCTGGTCGAAGTTTGGATTCCCGGTATAGCTATAAGAAGAACCGTTGTGGCTAAATTCGGCAAACACATTTGGTGTAAACGTTACATGCAGGGCTGCCGCCATTGCCTGTGCGCGATGGGCAACTACCGTATAAGTTTTTTTTGTAACGCCATCTGGCGCGGTTACTTCAATTTTAAATATATTATCCGCCTCATCTAATACTGAGCTGGCGAGGCCTCCCGATGCTACAGGTACGCCATTTACTTTAATGGTGGCATTAGGGTCGCTTACCGTTGGTACTAAATAAATAAAGCTATAAACATCGCCGCTATTAGTGACAGTAATGGTATACTTTAACGAATCCTTATTGAATGTTTGCCCCAACTTATTATTCCTTACTTCTAAATTTGCAAGATTTGCGTTGGATGAAGGGATGTTGATAGTAATCAGGGCAGAATCTACCGCGCCCGATGCATTATAAGCATATACTGTAAAATTCCCCTTGAAGCTACTTACCGGTGTACCGCTGATGATGCCGGTGTTATTGTCAAAACGCAAGCCATCTGGCAATATTTTATCAATATGGTAACCGCCGGTTGGCGCTATTTTCTGTAAATAAACGGTAGTGCTTACGCCCGGGTTTGCCGAAGTGGCCAGGTACATATTTCCTTTGGGGTCCAAGGTAACGCTTTGTAAAAGACTGGTGCCAGGCGAAAGGCCGCTTACTAAAGTAGTCAGCGTACTTCTGTCGGGTGCCAGTTGTCTTACCACGGTTTTGCCGGCGATATACAAATTGTTACCCGGATCTGTGGCTATCCAGTTAGGGCTGGTAAAGCCCGATTTGATGAGGATAGGCGTTGCCTTTTGCGCTTTTACCTGGTAAAGCTTACCATCAGTAGCGTTAACCAGATACATATTTGCATCCAAATCAAGCACCAGGTGTTTATAATCCACTCCTTTGCTAAGTATGTTTATCACGGTAGATCCGTTATGCCGGTAGATAGAACTCGTACCCTCAAAATAAACGTTCCCCTTTAAATCAGGTACCGTACCATTGCTAGCTACGTTGTAGTTTTTTACAGCCCCCCCGCTTACAGGGATTTTCTCTGCAGACCCTGAAGCCGTATATATGTTCCCCGCTGTGTCAAGCATCAACCTGGTAACGTTGAGGGGGCTGGTGCGCAATAAGATACTGCTGCCCCCTGTTATCGGTGTTTTTGTCACAAGTTTACCTTCTGCATGGTACAGGTAACCCTTACCATCTATTACAAAGCTGTAATTTGTATAAGCTTGTGTGGCTATTGTATCCTTGTGCGTACTGTAACCTTGCGGTGACACGTTGCTGCTGGTAGGCGCAAGGGTAACAGGTGTGCCCACCGTAAATGTATGCACGCCGCTGCCGTAACTTACGCTTGGCGTTTGTGCAAACAGCGCGTTAGTTATCGTAATCATCACAAACAAAATCAGCATCTGCCGAAATAATAATTTAGCAGGCACTTGAGCGTTAACCGGGAAATAAAGCTTTTTCATAGGATTAGGTTTTGAAGGCATTTGGTTATAACTAATTGGTAAAGAAACCGTAAGCGGTTAAGTAAAGGTAAAAAAAGAATATTTACTGAAACGAAATATTGCCCTATGGAATTGTAACAAAACCACGACAAAGCAATAAGGCCGCGAAAGCTGGTGACGCCGCTCTAAAGTCAAGAAGGCCCTTGGGGCTAAACGTCGGTGGCATTGATTTACAAAAGGCATTTGGATACCATTACCACGGCTGGCAAAGCTGGAATTTTCTGGAAATTTATAGCTAAACAGGTGCCATTTATTAGAAAAAGCTGGAAATTTTTTATCAGTTCGGGCACCTGAATTTAAGCAAAAACAGCCATTCCATGTAAATGATGCCCTTTTACGACTATAGAGAAAAGACCATAAAAAAGCGTAAAAACACCGAAATAACTCCGAAAAACACAGATACAAGGGGCTTAAAATCTCAAAAACATTCTTATTTTTAGCAATACCAATTAACCCGATACGTGAGGCACGGCATTGCTGCTATTTTATTTTTAGTGATTTTTTATGCCGATGCTGCGTTGGGCAGCGCTGGTAAGGGGTGCCCTCTTGCCTCAAAATTTCCATCGGCTCTAACCTTAACCGATACCACAAAAAAAGACAAACCTAAAAAAATAAACGGCTGCACTGTTATTGGCAACTTAACCGGCACTACCTGCATTGGCAGCACGCTTACCGCCACGGCAACCGAACCCATAGCTTCGGTAGAGTGGATATTCGAAAACGGTACCTCGCTGGCCAAACAAACAACAGCACCGTTTACCTACACCGGGGATGTTGCCGGCACCTATTACGTGAAGATAATTACAGTTGGCGGTTGCGTGGTAAACTCCAATTCGGTAACTATAACTAACCTTAAGGTGCCGCTTATCGTTATCTCTACCCGTTCCAATGTTGTTTGTGCTGACTATCCCGACCCTGTTTTTAACGCGGCACCAACTTATAATGGCGAGTTTCCGAGTTATCAATGGAAAGTGAACGGCCTAAACTCCGGCCCGCCCCGCACAACGCTCGCACCATTTTCGCCCACAGGCTTAAAAAAAGGGGATAGGGTAACCTGCGAAATGACCAGCAGCGATAACTGCATCACCACGCCAGTAGTAGAAAGCACCCCGATTATTATAGACGATATACCGGTAGAAAATCCCGAGGTCACCCTTGCGCTAAACACGGCCAAGCCCTGCGAAGGCACGCCGCTAAGGTTCACCGCTACACCCGTAAACGCAGGCGATGCACCCGCCTATCAATGGTATGTAAACAATACTGCTGTTACCGGGGCTTTGGCAAGTACGTTTACTTCCGCCACTTTGAAAGACGGCGACATGGTAACCTGCAGCGTGGTAAGCAATGCCAAAATATGCCAGGTGTCGCCTGTGGGCATAAGCCAGCCCTTTGTGGTGCAACACATCCCGCTGGTTATGCCGGAGGTAAGCATAGCAGCAAATACTACAGTGGCCACAATAGGTACGGCGATAACCTTTACAGCAAGTATAAAAAATGGGGGAACCAACCCGCAGTATCTGTGGAAAGTGAATGGAGCGGAAGCGGGTTTGGGCAATGCGGTATTCACCAGCTCGGCCTTTAAAAACGGCGACCAGGCAACCTGCACGCTGATAAGCAATGCCGATTGCACGGCATCAAATACAGTTACCTCCGCAGCGGTTGCGGTGCAGATAAATGTTCCGGTGGTGGCATCAAGCCCAAATGTATTTACACCCAATGGCGATGGCGTAAACGATACCTGGGCCTTCCCGGGGCAACAGGCATATCCCGATGCAAGGCTAAAGATTTACAACCGTAACGGGCAAATGGTGTTCCATACAATGGGGAACGCCGGGGCGTGGGCCGGTGCAGATGATAGCGGCGTGGCATGCCCCGGCGGGGTATATTATTACCTGGTGAACCTGGCGGCCGGTAAAGTTATCTCCGGTGCGGTTACCATAATCAGGTAAGTAAACTTAAACGGTTGCTTTTTCGGCTTTGGGCTTAGCTGGTGCGGCTTTTGCCACTTTCGGCGCTGCCGGTTTTGCAGGCTCGGGTGCCGGTGCTGCAACAGTCGCGGTTTCGGCGGTGGCCGCAATAGCAACTTTATCTACCTTAATTTCGGCAGAAAGTTTTTTGGCTAATGTCTTAGCGCTTTTTTCTATCTCTTTGGTGATTTTTTTAGATGTTACGCCCAGTTTTTCGGCCGCATCTTTCAATTGAGCGGTAAGAGAGGCCTGGATGGTTTTGGTTGTGCTTTTTTTGGCTGATTTAACCAGTGATTTCAGTTTATCTTTTTTCATAGCTGCAAATTATGCCGCAAAGATAGATGAAGAATAGGTTAATTCCATGTTATCATTATGTTAACCGCGCACGGGGTTGTTAACATTGGGTGGTTTTATGGCCTGATATACAACTATTTATTTTTGATGATGATGCTCTCTATCACCACGGTAGCGTGCTCGCACTTGTCGGTAGTACGCTCCAGCGCGGCCAGTATCTCGGTGTATTTAATAAGTTCTACGGAGTTCTTTTCGGTAGACATTACCGCGCTAACCGCCTTCGCCGAAACTACGTCGGCATAGTGCTCCAATTGTTTTATTTTATTGCAGTTCTCTTTTATCTCATCCGAGTTGTTCAAATTGCTAAGGCCTGTTACGGCGGCTTGCAGCTCCTTGCAGCTTTCGATGATGATACCGGATAGCTCTTTGATAGCAGGGGTAGCTAATTCCGACTGGAACAAATTGAACCTGCGGGATGAGATGTGGATATAATCGCAAATGTTATTGATGGACGAAGCCAGCGCATACATATCGCTGCGTGCGAATGGCGATACGAAAGCCTTTGCTGAAGCAAGGTAGACCTTATGTTTGGTTTCGTTGCCGTTTTGCTTAAGGCGGCTTATCTGACTAAGTTCCAGATGGTGATCCGCAACTTCGCTGCTTACCATCTTGAACAGCAACTCTGCCATTTGCACATTGATTGAGCAAGATTGGTCGAACAAATCGAAGAAAGCTTTTTCTTTGGGCACGAATAACTTACGGAACGCTGAAACCATATATTGTGGAATTTGAGCAAACGTACAAAAATGGATATTAAGCTAATGTTAATCTTAGGTTTAATGTTTACAAATAGCCATAGTTTTACACGCCGGGGATGAATATCTCTATTTGGGTGCCTTTTAAGCGTTCGCTATGCACCTGCATCTTGCCATCTAACAGGTTTACGCGGGCCGCAATGTTCTTCCATCCGATGCCTTTTGATTGATTTATCTTTTCGGTATCGAAGCCCTGCCCGTTATCGCGTATGGCCAGGGTAAGGTTGTCCTGGTTCTTTACGATGTCGATATCGATAAGCGTCGCTCCTGCATGCTTTATCATATTATTCAGCACCTCCTGCACAATACGGTATATGGATAGCTGGTTGGGCTGGGCAAACTGGTAGGTGCGTACCTCATCGGGCAAGGTAAGCGCAACTTCGGTTTCGCCGGCAAGGTTTACCTTGTCGCAAAGCTCCTGCAAGGCGGCAAACAGGCCAAAATTAAGACCCTCGGGTATCAGGTTATGCGATATGTGGCGTACTTCGGCTATGGTTTTATCAACCAGGTCCAGCGCGTTATTGGCTGCGGGTTCTTCCGGATGCTGGTATTGCAACACCGATATGTTCATTTTTACTACCGATAACATCTGGCCTATGCTATCGTGCAAATCGCGGGCAATGCGTATGCGTTCCTTCTGCTCGCCCTCAAAAAGCGATTTTGTGGCAATCTCCTGCTGTTTAAATACCTCTGCCTGCAACCGTTTTTCCTGCTTGTGCTTGTTATTGCGTATGATGAGGTAAGCCACAAATGCGCCCAGCACCAGTAACAATACCGAGCCGTACAGCCAATAGTTTTTGCGTGTAATTTCAAACTGCTGCTGCTGTATCAGCTTTTGTTTCCGTTCGGTTTCGAATTTTATATTCAGCTCTGATAGCTGGCGGGTATTATCCAGGTTGATGAACTGGTCTTTAGCAGTAGCGAATAAGCGGTGGTATTTCAGGGCATTTTGATAGTCGCCGTTTTTGTCGTAGGCATCGGCCATGCTTTCATAAGCGGTTTCTATTATCTCGAGCGCGTTTATCTTTTTGGCAAGCTGCAGGCTCTTATCGCAGTACTCCAGTGCTTTTTGCTGGTTGCCCATTTGGGTGTAAAGGCTGCCGATGTTGTTGTAAGTGGCGGCCATCATCCATTCGTCGCCGGTTTTTGAGGATAGGGCTATAGCCTTGAAATTATAATCGAGCGATGCGGCGTAGTTCTTCTGAAATTTATAAACGATGGCCACATTGCTTAGCGCCATGGCTATTTTTGCCGGGATGTTTTGTTTGGTGTAAACATCGAGCGCGTTTTTGTAAGCAGCAATGGCTTCGTTATACTTTAGTTGCTGTTCATACACAATGCCCTTGTTGTTCTGGCAGTCGGCCACCAATTCGGCCTCATTAATATCCAGGGCTATTTTTTCAGCATTATTATAATAACTCAACGCATCGTTGAACTTTTTCCAGCTGATGTATAAGGCGCCTATGCCTTTGTAGATATGTGCTGTGGCGCTTTTGTCGCCAACTTCATCGGCTTTTTTAAGGGCCTTTTGGTATATCTGCAGCGAACGCACGTTTGCGCCCTTATCGGCATACATGCGGCCCAGCGTAATTTGCGAATTTACGTAAGCTTTGTCGTTGTGGGTTTGTGTGGCGGCCTGCGCAACCTCGTTCAACAATGTTTCGGCGGTATCGGCAACGCCTTTTTTTAGGTAAGCCTTGGCGGCATCCATTTTAAGGGCAAGGTTATCGGGCTGGTTTTTCAGCTCGGCTAATAGCTGCGGCAAGGGCTTCGGTTGCGCAGCATTCTGCGGATATCCAAAAACAGGCACAAAAAGGAATCCCAGCGCGATGACTACAGCCCGCGCCTCTCCTTTAAACGAGAATTTCAGCATTTATCAGGAAATATAATTTCCGATAATATTACAGGTTATTTATTCAATATGAAATAGAAATACGCAGAAGGGGTTAACATTTATTACGCAGTCGCCGCTGCGTTTTTACTGTATTTGTTTCGATACTCCACGGGCGAAACACCGGTTATCTTCTTGAAGGTTTCGCGGAAGGCCTTGGTATCGGTATAGCCCACGTTGTACATTACCTCGTTCACGTTCTCCCGCAGAGTTTCCAGGCTCATCTTGGCAGCTTCGATGCGCACACGCTGCAGGTATTCAACAACGGTATTTGATGTTGCCTTTTTGAACCGGCGTTCCAGGTGGCGGCGGCTCATGGCCAGGGTTGATGCCAGGTGGTCAACCGTTATTTTTTCGGGATAATTCAACTCTATAAACTCCTGGGCTCTTTTGATGGCATCATCGTCATGGCTTTTTTGCCCATGGAAGATGATGAACAACGATTGACTGTTGCGCTCAATATCGATTTCGAACATTTTAGAGGAGGTGATGGCCATATCGCGGCCCGAGAGTTTTTCGATGAGGTAAAGCAGTAAATTGAGTGATGAGTATGCACCACCGCTGGTATAAATGCCGCCCTCATCGGTGATGATCTTATAGGGCATCAGGTTAACATCAGGGAACATGGTCCTGAACTCTGCGGCCGCCAGCCAATGCGTGGTGCAGTTGCGCCCTTTAAGCAAACCGGTCGAGGCCAGTATGAACGCACCGATGCATAAGGATACCACCTCGGCACCGCCTTTGTATTGTTTAATTATCCAGGGGATAAAATCCTGGTTGTCGCTTACTACTTTAGCCATATCGCCATGTACCGCAGGGATTACGATCATATCTGTTTTGATAACTTCGCTCAGCGTGTAATCGGGCTTTATCACAAACAGGCCATTGCTTAGCGTGGTTTCCTTGCTTAACCCAACCAGTTGTATCTTAAACAACGGCGCTTTGTTCATCCTGGCGAAGGCATTGTTCACCTCGGTAAACATCTTATACGTCGATTCGATATTGCTTAAGCTTACATTGCCTTGCGGTATAAGGATTGATATGTGTTTCATGGTATCAAAAATAAGTGGAAACATCGTCGCAATCAACCCCTTATAATGTCGTAATAGCACCCTGCAGCTTAGGCAGATGCGCTGCACCTTTGTATTGTTAGCTCATACTGATGATAGAAGTTTTTAAAACGGATGTGGATGATTGGAGCCGGTCGCGTATGCTGATGGGTTTGATTGCCGCGCGTTTTTCAGTTTGTCGGGTAAACTTCGACCTGGAAGACTGCGACCGCGTGCTGCGGGTTGAGGGCGATACCTTCTGCCCCAACGGTGTCATCGAACTATTGAAGCAGAACGGCTGCCAGTGCGAAATACTTATTTAAAACCTATATATTTATTTAACCAAAATTATAAGTCATGCCAAAAGTTAATGCATACATCGGGTTTAGTGATACCTGTCGCGAAGCGATGACCTTTTACAAAGATATTATTGGCGGCGAACTGGCGCTACAGGTAGTGGGCGAATCGCCGATGGCAGAGATGTTCCCGGCCTCGCACCAAGATAAGATACTGCACGCCAGCCTGGAAAGCCCGGAATTTACGCTGAACGGCACCGATTTGCCCGGCAATAACCAGGCAATAGGCTCGGGCAACGTCCGGCTGATAGTCAGTTGCGATACCAAAGCCGAGATGCAAAATATCTTTGATAAGTTAAGCGAAGGCGGCAAAGTTACCCACCCTTTAATGGAGTTTTTTGCAGGCACTATGGGTAACCTCACAGACAAATTTGGGGTGAACTGGGGTGTTTTTAGTTCAGAAAAATAATTACCTTTCCCCGTATAAAGCCCCCTGTTAATCATGAGCATTATCCTTATCATCTTAGCTATTATCATAGCGGTAATAGTTATTGTATTGTTGGCCGCAGCCTTTACCAAAAACGACTACGCTGTGGAGCGGCAGATTACCATAAATAAGCCGGTATCGCAGGTTTTTGGGTATGTTAAGTACCTTAAAAACATGGATAACTACAATAAATGGGTAATGCGCGACCCCATGGCCCGCAAAGACTATCGCGGCGAGGACGGCACCGTAGGCTTTGCCTACGCCTGGGATGGCGATAAACAGGCCGGGCAGGGCGAACAGGTAATTACCAAAATAGAGGATGCTCAAAGGATAGATGTGCAGATAACCTTTATACGCCCATTTGCAGCGGTTTCAGATTCATATATGATAACCGAACCTACCACAGATAACACCACGGTGGTAAAATGGGGTTTCGCCAGCAAAATGCCTTACCCCATGAACGCTATACTGATTTTTATGGATATGGGCGAAATGTTGGGGAAGGACCTTAACGAAAGCCTGCAAAACCTGAAGCAAATCATCGAAAACCAACCGTAAAAAACACAGGTTTTTGCGCAGGTTTTTGTCCAGTTTTATTTTACAGAAATGTTGAACAAATCTGATGAAATTGAGCCGGCCCCGGACAAGTGTACATGCCGTTTGTTCGCTCTTTCACAGGCTTAAATTCGCCAAAAAACCTTAAAAAATCCGAGTTTTTCCGAGCTTTTCGGAGTTTTGCTTGCCTTTTTTGGCCCTTTTTTGGCTTTTTCCGTCAAATAGCAAAAACGACTAAATTTGCATGGAAAGGCGGTTTATAGCTAATCGCTGCGTTTTTGGGCGCAGAAAAATTTCCAGCTTTTTCCAGCTTTTGCGCAGAGTTTAGCTATAACTTTCCAGCTTTTTCCAGGCCTGTTTACGCTGACAAAAGCATCCTAATGCCCTGTGTTGATCATTGCCTCCGGCGTTAAAGCGATTTGATTTTTTGGCCCCAGCCTGCGCTTGTTTGCCATGGCCAGCCTTATATTTGCCCCGTTATGATGATGAGTGCGGGTACCCCTTTTAATTTCCTGGATCAGGATTTACTATTGCTGCCACAAAAGGCTATTTACTGGCAACAGGAAAAGGCCCTGATTGCGGCCGACGTGCATTTGGGTAAGGTGGGGCACTTCCGTAAGGCGGGGATTGCTGTACCGAGGGACATGGAGCAGGACGACCTGGCCATGCTATCAGACCTGATTGCCGAGCATCGGCCAGAGAAAATCATCTTCCTGGGCGACCTGTTCCACAGCGACCTGAACGCCGATTGGGATTGGTTTGTGATGTGGCGCAGGCAGTTCCCCAAACTGCAGATCATACTGGTGAAAGGGAATCACGATATTATCCACGACCGGCATTACCTCGATCTGGATGTCGTACTGACAGAAGAATTGAGCGTAGGTCCCTTCCTGATGCTGCATCACCCCCTCGCCGACCCGAACATACGCCCCGAGGGCGGCTACGTTTTATGCGGGCATATTCACCCCGGTGTAAACCTGGTAGGGCGCGGCAGGCAAAGCATTACGCTGCCTTGTTTCGCTTTCGGAAAAAACCAGGCTATACTCCCATCGTTTGGTAAATTCACCGGGAAAGTGGCCATCCGCAGCCAGAAAAACGACAGTATATTTGGGGTGTTGAAGGATAAAGTTATCGCTATAGGTTAGGTTTAAGTCGAAAGTCTTTAGCCTAAAGTCCAAAGTACATCAATAGAATTCTATCTCTTTACTTCAGACTTACGACTTTTTAACTCACTTCTTACGCAAATAATCGTGCACCTCGGTATCTATCTCGCCGAAAGGAACGTTAGCTTTTATCATTTTCCAGTTTTTATCTAACAGGCAGTACGTTGGCAGGCTTTTTATTTCCCATGCCGTAACGTTTGGCGATGCATCGCCTTTGCCATCGCTTAACTGGATAAAAGGCGCGTTATCTTTCTTAATAGCCGCTAGCCAATCGCTCGTTTTATCTGCTATGGCTACGCTTATAATGGCCAGTTTCGCATTATCTGCGGGGGTTAATATAATGCCCTGCACCAGCCTGGCGTGCGTCATATCGCTGGTGCCGTTGCCCGGTTTCCAAAATTCTACCAGGATGATTTTCTTGTTGATGGTCTTTTTATCGAACGGTTTCCCGGCCAGGGTGCTGCCTACAATTTCGGGCGCATCGGCACCGGCAATTTGTTGTAGCACAGGGCCAAGCTTGTTGCTTATTTTGAGGCCATCGTCGCTCGTTTTAACATCGGCAGGCAGTTTCTGAAAAATGGCATTGTACTCTTCCGGGTGCTCGGGGAAGTAGGCCTGCGCTATAACGTGCGCGCCGATGGTGGCCTTGGGGTATTTATCTGTGTATTCTTTGATGATTTTAAGGTCCAGGTCGCGGCGCTGGCGTTGCAGTTCGCGGGTGTCTGCGTAAACTTTCGCGCGTTTATCTGCCGGGAGTGCCCTGGCGGCACTGGTTTGCAGGTAACGGATGGCCTGGTCTATCTTGCCATCCAAATCGCCGGCGTAGGTATTGGCGATTTTATAATAATCGGATAATTCTTTTTGCGTAGCCGATGTGGTAGTAACCATCGGATAATCAGCCGGTTTGGCTGTATTGGCATTCACCACGTAATCGCCGTTTTCCAGGTATATATCGTAAGCTATCTTAGAGGTAATGGGCTTGTCGCTATCTATAACCGTTAGGGTATAATAGCCAGGCGCCTGCAGGCCTTTGTTAATAATCAACTCGCCGTTTTTGAGCTGTTCGTTGAATGTTATTTCGTTAGCCTGTTTTAATATCACCACGCCGTTGTTTATGCCGTTGGCTTTTATGGTGAGGTTTAGTTTAGGGGTATCTTTGCAGGCAGACAGTAATAATATGAGGGATGCGGTTGCTGTATAAAGTATTTTCATGCGTGTGGTTTAGCCTTGCTAAATAAGCGAAAATAATGCACCTGTCAAAAAAATCAATAACAACAGATTGTAAAATTAATATGGCGTAGGTGTTTAGTATACGTTGTGCCTATTTTACCGCAAAGTGCACAAAGAAAAAACGCAAAGAGACACAAAGCTTTGCAGGTGGTTATATTTATCGCTCGACGTTAAAACAAGCTAATTCACTTAAAAAAGGATGTTTTAAAACTTTTCGATCTTAGCGCCTCGCGTGAAAATAATCTGCCATTAACAAGGCTTTGCGCCCTTTGCGCTCACCAATCAGCAAATCTTTGAGTTCTTTGCGGTAAAATAACCGTTGACATTGTGGTCGATTTTACCGCAAAGAGAAAAACGCAAAGGTCACAAAGAGGGAAACACAAAGAGCACAGAGCCAAACGTTATTTTGAGTGGTTTTTATAAAATGGGTTTATGATACAGCCCCGGATAAATCAACCGCTTACTTAAAATCCAGGTCGCCAATGTAAACGCCGCCGTTATCGCCTTTTTTCATTTGCAGTACAATGAGTTCTTTTTTCTCCTGCGGCGTACCGTAGTGGGTATATAGTTCGGCCATTACCGTGGTGGGGCCGGCAATGGTGGCTTGCCTGTCGCCATAGTAGTTGATCTCTATTTTGTAGGTACCCTTTATAGCTTTTTTAAGTAGGAATTGCTCCGGGCCGAAGCCCTGCGTCATATCATCGGATATGCGGCCGCCTAGTGCGGTGCGGTTATGGCTGTAGTAGCATTTCTCGCCGTTAGGGTCGGTTACCCAAAGGTCTATATCGGTATTGTTCATGTTCCAGTCCATCACGATGCGTATATCGGCAGGCAGGTTCCTGATAACCGTTTTAGGGATGCTTTTGAGGTTAAGCTTGTTTTTGTTCAGTGCGATGATGCGGTTTATCTCCGGCAGGAAGATTTCTTCTATACCCCTGTACAAATCCTCGGCATCCTCGGTATAGCTGCTCACCATTGCTTTATAAAGCACATCTAAAGCTTGTTGATGATAGCCGGCATCTTCCAGGGCCAGCCCGTAGTCGCGGAAGCTTTGCGGATCCAGCGGGCGCAGCTCCATCACTTTCTTAAAGGCAAATACTTCGCCCTCATAATCGCCCAGCTGCTTTAATTTATAGCCCAGCATTTTGTATAGTTCGTAATTGTCGAGGCCCATTTCGGCCAGGTTGCTCAGGATGCGCAGGCCCTGTTCGGTATTACCGGTTTTCAGGAAGTAATCGGCCACATCAAAGTAGTAGACAGGGTTGCCAACATTGGCCGCGCGCAGCTCCAGGTATTTTTGGTATTGGCCAGTTTTGCCCGCGTTGCGTATGGCTTTAAGGTAATCGGCATCCGGTGCTTTGTAGGTGATATTGATATCTTGCGCAAGTGCCGGCTCGGCGGCAACACTATCTGCCCTTTGCGCCAATGGCCTTGCTGCTGCGCCGTTTTTGGTGGTTACCACGATAACGCCGTTAGTCGCTTGCGAGCCATAAATCGCTGTTGCACCCGCATCTTTAAGTACGTTTATCGATTCTATTTCGGCAGGATTGATAGCATTTAATGGATTTGAACCACTTCCTGGATCACCGACCGGTGGAATAATAATACCATCTATTACGTACAATGGCGAATTAGAGCCGCTTATTGATGATATGCCCCTTATAGCCAAATTGGTGCCGGCACCCGGCGTTCCTTGTGGCACAACGGCCACGCCTGCAACACGGCCCTGCAACTGGCCATTTATCGGTTGGGCATTGCCTATAGCAGGTGCATCCATCCTATCGTAAGTCATAGGGCTTACTGTAGTCACCGAACCTGTAATGTCTTTTCTCCGCTGTGCGCCATATCCCACAACAACTACTTCGTTCAGGGCCTGGGACGATGCCTCTAATCGCACATCAAAAACAAGCTTGCTGCCAACGATTATTTCCTGTCTGTTATACCCAATAAAAGATATCTGCAAAACGCTGCCCGTCGGCGCAACGATGCTAAAATTACCAGCAATATCGCTTTGGGTGCCCGTGTTTGTTCCTTTTATCTTGATATTTACGCCCGGCAATACCTGCCCATCAGCTTTGTCGGTTATTTTGCCTTGTATGCCCGGCCCGGTAGCCCTCGATGTTGGTGTATTGGTTGTTTGGGTTCTTGCCGTGTCGGTCCGCGCGGTTTGCGCAGTATTGTTGCTTGCTTTAATGAGGGCGAAATTCAGCACTTCATTATCGCCGATGTTCATTTCCTCGGCATTGTACCCTGCGCGGGATACTTTGATGATGTCGCCCGGCCTCACATCCATAATATAATTGCCTGATTGCTGGGTGGTTGCTGTAGCGCCATTGCGGCGCACGGTTACTGTTGCGCCAGCCAGGGGCACGCCTGTGCCCGAATCGGTAATCCGTCCCCTTACCGTGCCCCTTACTACGCGGGTGCTGCCACTCGTGCCGTTGCCGGGACTAACAGGCTGTACGGCCACGGCTTGCTTGAGTTTTACCGGTTTAACGGGTTTTGGCTGCGGTTTCGG
Source organism: Mucilaginibacter sp. P1_D10 (assembly GCF_056406215.1). Lineage (NCBI taxonomy): Bacteria > Pseudomonadati > Bacteroidota > Sphingobacteriia > Sphingobacteriales > Sphingobacteriaceae > Mucilaginibacter > Mucilaginibacter sp. P1_D10. The sequence continues at coordinate 42,644 of NZ_JBFUAP010000024.1, forward strand.
TGTGAAATCGGTACTCCACCACTGGGTGAGGCTTTTCAGCATCTCTTCTGCGGCAGGCAGGTTGGCGGTAGCCGGGTTCGCGCGGTCGTTATTGTTGCCCCGGTGCTGTTTCATCACGGCGTCGTATTCGGCACGCAGTTCGGCAGGCGGCTCTATGCCGTAATGTATATAATCGGCAACCGTCTCCAAAACGATGAGTGAAGTATTGCGGGTTACGATGCCGAAACGTTTGCCTAAGGATTCTATCTCCTGGCGGTTATCGTCGTAATTGATATCCAGCTCGCTTATTTTCTTTTGTGCCCAAAGTTTGGCTACATCCACATTGTCTACCAGGTTGGCCTGTAAATCAAGCGCAACCTGTTTTTCTATGCTTACCTTATTGCCATAGCCATATTGCAGGGTAATGGTTTGGTTGGGGTTTTTGGTGATGCCGGCGATAGAGACGGCCCCGTTTACGCTAACGGGCAGCGATGGGTAACTATCGTCAACCGTGCTGCCGGCTTTTATGCCTAAGAAGCGCAGCGGTTGGATGGTAAGGGCGCTGAGGGCTTTGGCAACATCGTCGCGGATGAGGTCTATCAATCCCCCGCCGGTTTTAAGCGCTATCTGTTTAAGGTTGCTATAATCGGCCGCGGCAGAGGAGTTGATGCAATAAACCGGCTTGCGCACGAGTTTTATCTGCCCTTCGCCAAAGGTTTGGTGACCATCGCTCATCAGCAGGTATTCATCTGCGGAGATTTTGGTGAGGTCCAGCTTGCCGAAGTTGGTTGCGCCATCGTAAACGGTTTGTTCCAGTTCGGCTTTCAGCGCGTCCCAATTGCCGTTGGCAATAGTATAACTTTTATTCTTGATGATGGCATTGCTGAAAGTGACGACGCTTACCTGCACATTGCCGACTTTTTTGAAGTAGGCATCCAGCAGCGCAATTTCTTTTTTAATATCCCTGCCTGCGCCGCTGAGCGATGCATCCCATAACAGGCCAATACTATGCGGTAGGGGCTTGCTGATGGTGTTGGCCGGGATGGCCGTATTAACAAACCAGTAATACTTATTGCCCTGCGCCTGTATCATCACTTCGGCAACATCTTTCGGTTTGGGGATGTAAAACGATAGCGTATGGCCCGGGGTGTAATTGCTTTTTTCGAAGGAGGAGGTATAGGTATTCTGATGCTTATCGAACCTGAGCGCATAAGCACTGGTGTCATCGGTTATCGGCGCTGTTGCGCTTTGCACAACCGACGCCGTTAGGGCGAATGTTTTAACGGTATCCTGTAAGTTAAGCGGCAGGGTAAATTGAAGGCTGCCGTTGGCGGCCATGGGTATCTCTTCTTCGTACCCGATGATAATGGTGCGGGTGCTGTTGGGGTTGATGGGGTAAATACGTGTGCGGAAGGTGTTGCCCGCTACTTTTTCCAGCAATCCCGGGTCAACCCTGCGGCGTTCAATCGATTCGAACACTACCGTGCCCTTGCCGCGATCTACCGGTACGGCCTCGCGCATCTTGCCGTTCATATCCAGCGCATAGCGGCTTACGCTTACACCATCCTTCAGGGGAAAGGTAAGTGTACCCTCCAGCACCTGAGCCGTGGAGTTATAAAAAGTCATTTGCCAGGTGGTGCGGCTGATGTTGCCGTAAATGGCCACATCTATCTTAAGGTTTTGCAACTTAACGCCGTTGTTGCTTTTACCATCGACCGTAAGTTGCGGCGATTGCGCATTGGCGGCGGTAAAAAACAATATCAGCGCGAGGGTGAGTAAGGAAAATCGTTTCATAATTGGCTGGTTTTGCAGGTAGGATGCAAGGCCGACCTGGATTCCATAAACGAAAGTGAAAAAATACTTGAGCGGCGATGCCGCGGGTCAAGGCTATCGCATTTAAAACTTGCAGATTGTTTTTGGCTAAAGCCCGCGTGTTTCTTGATTCGTTTCCGTCCACTAAAGTGGGACGGCAATGAATTAAGGCTGCAATTCTTTTTAAATATTCCTGTTCATTGCCGTTTGGCTTCAGCCAACGGTCAATAAAAAGGCCTTTAGGAGGCTTTAGCCAATATTTGACAGTTGCAGATTTTAAACGCGATTTCCCTGTGCAGAGAGTGTTTAGGCTGACTATCTATCCCTCCAGTAATTCCACCTCCGCTACCGGGCTGAACAAATATACCCGGCGACTGCTCACTTCCACGCATTTATAACGTTTGCGCAGCTTTTCTTCCTTGCGGAAGATGCGGCCATCTTTTAGCTTGAACAACGATTTGATGGGCAGTTTCTCTACTGTATGCACCGATTCCTTCGGCGCATCGTATTGGCGTAAGGAGCGGTACAGGGTTAAATCCGAACAGCTGGATGCGGCGGGGTTATTCAGATAGCCGGTAATGGCTTTTTTGATATCCGGCGGAAAAACTTCTTTTTCGAAGAAAGGCTGCATCATTTTTTTGAAATTAGCCTTCCACTCGGCACCATGGGGTTTTACTTTGTGTTTATGTTCGTTCCAGGTGTGCAGGTGCGCAAATTCATGAACCGTGGTTACCAGGAACGCGTAGGGATTCAAATCGAAATTAACGGAGATGCGGTGGCCCTTGCCATCGAACGGGGCGCGGTAATCGCCAAACTTGGTGCCGCGGTTGCGCGATATCTTGAACTCGCATTTAAAGTAATCTATCCAGCGGCCAATCAAGGGTGCCGCATCCGGCGGAAGATACTTTTCTAATATTTTTACTTTATCCAATGGTTACCTCTGTATCAAAGATAGTTTATTGAGCTGAAAGGTAAAAGGCGAAAGGTAAAAGGTTAGGAAGAGATGACATAGCGCATTGCGTCTATTTCAAAAGATGGTACACCCAAAAAGCCGCCCCATAAGCAAGCACGGTCATGTAAGCAAACTGCGCAGCGGGCCAGCGCCAGTCTTTGGTTTCGCGGTACACTACGGCTATGGTGCTGGCGCATTGCATGGCAAAAGCGTAAAACATCATTAAGGAGAATGCTACACCTAACGTAAATACCGGGCTGCCATCGGGCCTTTTGGCGTTCCGCATCTTGTCCTGTACCGATTCTATCCTATCCACATCCTTTACGCTGTAAATGGTGGCCATGGTGCCCACGAATACCTCTCGTGCGGCAAAGGACGTGATGAGGGCGATGCCTATCTTCCAGTCGAAGCCCAGGGGCCTTATCACGGGCTCTATGGTGTGGCCCAATACGCCGGCGTAAGAGTTCTCCAGTTTTTCGGTAGAGATAATCCTGGTTAGGCTATCGGGTTTCATGCTTTTGGTGTATTGCGGCTGGCTGTATTTGGAATCGATATTCTTGAACCTGTCGCCCGGCCCGTAGGATGACAGCACCCATAGGATAACCGATACGGCGATGATTACTTTGCCGGCCTCCAAAACGAAGGTTTTGGCCCGCTCGTACATGGAGAATGCCACGTTATTCCAACGGGGCATACGGTACACGGGCAGCTCCATAATAAAGTAGCCGCGTTCGCGGGATTTTAAAATAAACTTCATTACCCAGGCTACTATTACCGCCGAAATTAGGCTCAGCACATACATACTGGTGAGCGCGAGGCCCTGCAGGTTAAAAATCCACCAAACGTTGCGGCTGGGTACTACCAGGGATATCAGTAAAGTATAAACCGGCAGCCGGGCCGAGCAGGCAACCAATGGCGTTACCATTATGGTAATCATGCGGTCTTTCCAGTTCTCGATGGTGCGGGTACTCATGATGGATGGTACCGCACAGGCAAAACCACCGATGAGCGGCACTACCGATTTGCCGTTCAACCCTACCTTACGCATGATCTTGTCCATCATAAAGGTAACGCGGGCCATGTAGCCGGTATCCTCCAGTATGGATATGAACGCGAAGAGTATGGCAATCTGCGGTATAAATACCAGCACGCCGCTTAGGCCGGCCACTACGCCGTCTATCAGCAGGCTGGTTAAAGGGCCCGCAGGCAGTACGCCGCGTAAGGCTCCCTGCACCCAAACAAAGGCATCTTCTATAAGCCCCTGCGGGTATTGCGACCACGCAAATATCGACTGGAACATAAAAAGCAGTATCCCCATAAAAATAACGAAGCCGAATATTTTATGGGTGAGGATCTTATCTATTTTGTTACTGTGGCTTTCGTCCTGCGCGGTTACGGGCGTTTTAACAGTGTCGTATAAAACATCGTTGATGTAATTGTAGCGGGCAATAGTTTCGGCCGCCTGTGCCTTTTGCGAATGAAAGCCATGCTCCTTTTCCAGCTCCTCTATCCGCTCGCTTTCCTCGGACGTTAAAAATTTAAGCGTTTCGTGCTGATGGGCCAGCTGCAGGGCAAAGTACGGGTTATCGGTATTTATTTCCCGGCTAATGCTGGCTATCAATTCCGGGGCAATGGTCGTCACGTCGATGCTGTCTTGCTGCAGGGCAAGTTTGTTGGCAAAGGATATGGCATCCTTCAATTCTTTTATCCCCTCTAGCTTACGTGCCGATACCTGCACCACGGGCACACCCAGTTTTTGGGCTAATAAATCGGCATTGATGATGATGCCGCCCTTATTGGCCAGATCAATCATGTTAAGGGCAACGATAACGGGTATCTTCAGGTCGGCAACCTGCGTATATAGCAGCAGGTTCCTTTTAAGATTAGTAGCATCAAGGATAACTACCACTAAATCGGGCGTAAGTTCAGTATCCTTCTCGGCCAATACCGAGAACACGATAGATTCGTCTCTGCTTTTAGGATAAAGACTATAAGTTCCGGGAAGGTCTATGATTTCGGCGCTGCGGCCATCGGGCAATTGGGAATAGCCGATTTTTTTATCAACGGTAACACCAGGAAAATTCCCTATTTTTTGGTTGAGCCCGGTTAGTGCATTAAAAAGCGTGGATTTACCGGTATTGGGGTTGCCTACAAGCGCTACTCTGATATCAGCTTTCAATGGCTACAACGTACTACTGCAAAATAATGGTGGATGCTTCAAACCTGCGCAGGCTCAATTGGTAGCCGGATACATGAATTGCGATAGGATCGCCGAGAGGAGCTATACGCGATATGCGCACTTCTTCGCCGGGGAGGCAGCCCATTTCCATCAACTTAACAGACATCTCGAGATCAGTAAATTCTTTTACTATCCCGGTTTCTCCAATTTCAAGCTGTGAAAGTGTCATTTTGCATTTGTTTGAATGCAAATGTAGGGCTATTTATACTAAATCCAAATAAGATTAGCGGTTTTTTTTAAGAAAGCGTCTACGCCCTGTCAACTTTTGCCGGCAGCCTCTTCATCCCAAAATGCGGGCAACCGCAATCTTTTTTGAATAAGCCGCATGACGAAAGTACGGCTGCGACAATAATGGCTATCAAACCAACTTTAAATGCTTTCATGTTCAATTGCGTAAGAAGTTACCAAAACACCAAATATCCCCATGCATGCGCCCACCGTATCGGCAAACAAATCGGCAGGCTCGCCGCTGCGCCAGGTAAAAACATACATTTGCAATACCTCTATCAGCGCTCCGTAGCTTATCAAAACTATGGTGTTCTTCATGGCTATCTCTATGCGCAGGCCGCGGGTTTTATATTTGCGTATGCTGCCGTAGCAATAAAGCACTGCCAGCACAAAAAACAACCCGCAGTGCGTAAGCTTATCAAAGCCTGCAAAAAACATTGGCGCTTTGCTAACGCCGCCCATATCTACACTACAAAGTACAAAAATAAATAAGGCCCACAAAATTGCAGGCCGGTATGCTTTAAAGCGCGCGTTCATTAAGCGCCTATAAGGCTTGCATATTCCTCGGCAGATAATAAATCATCTACTTCGGTAGCATCGGCCAGGGTAACTTTTACCATCCAGCCATCGCCGTATGGGTCAGAGTTTACCAGCTCTGGTTGGCTATCCAGTAATGGGTTTATTTCGGTAACGGTACCCGCAACCGGCATAAATAAATCTGAAACGGTTTTTACAGCTTCTACAGTGCCAAAAATTGCTTCTTTGGCAACTTCCTGCCCAACGGTGTTTATATCTATGTAAACAATGTCGCCCAGTTCGCCTTGTGCAAATTCGGTAATTCCGATGGTTGCGGTATCGCCCTCAACGCGTACCCATTCGTGGTCTTTGGTGTATTTCAGTTCGGCCGGAAAATTCATGATGCTTAAATTATTTACCCCAAAAATAACAAAACTTTAAGGTATAACAACACGCCGTATTATTTTACAGAAACAATAAACCCCGTCTCCTAAAACTAAATTGGGTGCGTTTTGTTAACTATAAAAACAAAAAATAACCTACAAGATGAAAAAGATTAGTTTAGTGACAATGATGGTGCTTGCAGCATTATCATTCCAGGCATGTAATAACGCCGCAAAAGACAGTAAAGACACCGCCGACAGCCTGAACGCCGTTAAAGACAGTACCACAGATGGCAGTACCGGCATTGCGGTTGATAAAATGGATGCCGAGTTTGCAACCAAACTGGCCAACGGCGGTTTAGCCGAAGTAGCCCTGGGCAAACTGGCCGAAAGCAAAACCACCAACCCGCAAGTAAAAGAGTTTGCCGGCATGATGGTGATGGACCACAGCAAAGCCAACGAGGAACTGATAGCAATAGCCAAAACGAAAAACATTACCCTGCCTGTAGCACCGGATGAGGAGCACCAGAAAAAGCTGAACGACTTATCCACAAAAACCGGCAAGGATTTCGATACCGCTTATGTTGATGCTATGGTAGACGGGCACAAGAAAACCGTAGACCTGCTGGAAGATGCATCGAAAAATTGCAAGGATTCTGATTTGATGGCTTTGGCAACCAAATTATTGCCAACCGTAAAGGGGCACTTAGCTAAAATAGAAGCCATAAAGGCGAGCATGAAATAATTATAGCGATAAATATTGCTGAAAAGGGAATGGCATGCGCTGTTCCCTTTTTTTATGCGCGGTGGTTGCATAGGCGTACTTTATTGAATAATTTAGGCAGATAAACTACGCTGCCCCATGAAAAAATACCTGCTGATATGTTTGTCCCTTTTATTTGCCGCCCCTCTCCTGAAAGCCCAGGAAATCCAGACCAAAACAAAAGGATTTGCTAAATACACCGGCTACTTCAATTTTTATTGGGACGAAAAAGCCGGTAAGGTTTACTTAGAGATAGATAAGCTCAACCAGGAGTTTTTGTACGTGAATTCGCTTCCGGCCGGGGTTGGCTCCAATGATTTAGGGCTGGATCGGGGGCAGATAGGCGATAGCCGCATCGTAAAATTCATCAAAATAGGCCCAAAAGTAATGCTGATACAGCCAAACTACAACTTTAGGGCAGTTAGCAACAACGCCGATGAGCGTAAATCGGTAGAAGAGGCCTTTGCCCAATCGGCCATATGGGGCACCACGGTTGTTGCCGAAGAAGGCGATAAAGTACTGATAGACCTTACACCATTTTTGCTGCGCGACAGCCATCGCCTGGCCGACCGCCTCAACGGCAACAACCAGGGAAGCTACAGTGCGGATGATAGTCGTTCGGCGGTGTACCTGCCCAATACCAAGAGCTTTCCGGATAATACAGAGTTCGAAGCGATGATTACCCTGGCAGGCAAAGGCACCGGGGCAGAGATAAGCTCTGTTACGCCCGATGCCAATGCGGTAACGGTACGCATGCACCAATCCTTTATCAAACTACCCGATGCCGGTTACAAGCCCCGCAAGTTCGACCCGCGCTCGGGGTATTTCGACGTAGAATACATGGATTTTGCCACGCCCATAGGCGACCCTATAGTACAACGCTTGCTGAGCAGGCACCGTTTGCAAAAGAAAGACCCAACCGCCGCCCTGAGCGAGCCGGTAAAACCCATAATTTATTATGTTGACCGTGGCGCACCCGAGCCTGTACGAAGCGCATTAATAGAGGGCGCCGGTTGGTGGAACCAGGCCTTTGAAGCGGCGGGATACAAAAACGCCTTCATTGTAAAACTACTGCCCGAGGATGCCGACCCGATGGACATCCGCTACAACATCATCCAATGGGTGCACCGTTCAACCAGGGGCTGGTCATACGGGGCATCCATCAACGACCCGCGCACGGGCGAAATTATCAAGGGACAGGTTTCCTTAGGCTCCCTGCGCGACAGGCAGGATTTCCTGATTGCCGAGGGCCTTTTACAACCCTATGAGGATGGCAAGCCCGTAAGCGACAAAATGCTGCAATTGGCTTTGGCAAGGCTACGCCAGTTAGCCGCCCACGAAGTTGGACATACGCTTGGCCTGCAGCATAATTTCACGGCCAGCGTAAACGACAGGGCATCGGTAATGGATTACCCACCACCGGTGGTAAGCCTTTTAAAAGCCGATGGCACCATAGATGTAAGCAAAGCCTATAAAACCAGCATCGGCGATTATGATAAACGCGCCATATTATATGGCTACCAGGATTTTACCCCGGGTACAAACGAGGACGAGGCCCTGAAGGGGATTATCGGCGAAACCATAAAACAAGGCTTCCTCTTTATTACCGATGAAGATGCGCGGCCCGCAGGAAGCGCGCACCCGCAGGCGCACCTTTGGGACAGCGGTAACGATGCCGCCGATGAACTTAACCGCCTGATGTTGCTCCGCAGGCAGGTGCTGGATAATTTTTCGGTCCGCGCCATAAGGCAAAACGCGCCGATGGCTACGCTGGAAGAAGTTTTGGTGCCCATGTACCTGATACACCGCTACCAAACCGAAGCAGCCGCAAAAATGCTGGGTGGTTTATATTATACCTACGCACTAAAAAATGATGGGCAAACCATTACCAGATTTATACCACCTGCCGGGCAATGGAAAGCCTTCGACGCCCTGATGGCTACCCTGAAACCGGATGCCCTGGCCATGCCCGAAAAACTGATTGCCATGATACCGCCACGCCCGCCCGGCTACCCGCGCACCAGGGAAACCTTCAAAGCCCGCACGGGGCTTACTTTCGACCCATTGGCTGCTGCGGAATCTGCCGCGGGTACCACACTGGCATTTATGCTGCAACCCGACCGCGCCGCAAGGCTGGTAGAATACCAATCGCGCGATGCCGCGCAGCCCGGCCTGTTGCCTGTTTTGAATAAACTAATCGCCCAAACCTGGAAAGCCCCCGAAGCCGCAGGCTACAAAGGCGAGCTGCAAAGGCTGGTAAACAACCTAACGCTTAAACAGCTGTTGCAACTGGCCGCCAATACCAATGCCGCCGAAAGCGTGCGTGGCATAGCTTTGCTGCAAGTAGATGATTTGAAGAAATGGATGCAAAGCGCTTTGCCAACCGCAATAGGCAACCGCAAAGCTAACCTGCTTTTTGGTCTGTCGCAGATAAGCCAGTTTGAGAAAACGCCGGATAAATTCCAGCCGGCAAAACCGCTCAGTATGCCCGATGGCTCGCCGATTGGGGCAGACGAAGACCTTATTTATTAATAATTACGCAAAAGCCCTTATCTTGCAACGCTAAAACTAACAAACATGGCAGCACCAATCGTAACCGGCTTAATGGCCTACGGCATGTCGGGCCGTATATTCCACGCGCCCTTCATCCATAGCAACCCGGGCTTTACCCTAAAAGGCATAGTAGAGCGCAGCCAGAAAAAGGCCGCTGCTGTATATCCCGATATCATCAGCTACGATAGCGTGGACGAACTGCTTACCGATGCGGAAGTGGAGCTTATCATCGTAAACACCCCCAACAACTTCCACCTGGAGCATGCCATTGCAGCCATGCGCGCAGGCAAGCATGTACTGGTAGAAAAACCTGCCGCCGCTACCGAAGCCCAGGTAAAAGAACTTTTTGACGTTGGCCGCGAAACCGGCAAGCATGTAATGATATACCAAAACCGCCGGTACGATAGTGGTTTTATATCTACTAAAAAGATAATTGAAAGCGGCCGGCTGGGTACTTTGCAGGAGGTGATTTTCCGCCTGGATCGCTACAAAATGCAGATAAATGCGAAAGCATTTAAAGAAACCAAGGAGACCCCGGCCAACGGCCTGGTTTACGATCTTGGCGCGCATCTGGTAGATAATACCATCGCCTTATTCGGCAAACCGTTATCTTTCAACAAAACCATAGGTATTTACCGCGAAGGTTCTGAAGTGCCCGATTATTTCCACTTCCACCTGCTTTACCCCAACCAACTGAACGTATTCTTGACCTCGGGCCTGCTGATAGCCGATGAGCAGCCGGGCTTTATCGTCAACGGCACTTTGGGCAGTTTCGTAAAAGCGCGTACCGATGTGCAGGAAGCTCAATTGGACAAAGGCATGATGCCGACAGACGAGGGCTATGGCCTGGAACCTGCAGGTAGCGAAGGCAAGTTGGTAACCGTTGATGCCGATAACAAGAAAATCGTAGAGAAAATTGCGTCAGATAAAGGCGATTACATGCAAATATTTGATGCCGTTTATCATACAATACGCAATAACGCGTTATTCCCTGTAACAGAAGAACACATTGCCTGGCAGTTAGAGCTGCTGGAAGCTTAGATTAGAAATTAAAATTGTTGATTGCCCCCCAACATATAAAAATGAAGAAATTATTATTTGCTATAACCCTGCTAATAGCGGCAGGATGCTCAAAGGCCCAGCCACCAGTAATTGCGCCTTACAAAATGCTGAAACTGGATAACACCTGGACCACCCCCGCCGACCTGAAAAAGGACAAGCCGGTAATGCTGATCTACTTCGCGCCGGATTGTAGCCATTGCCAAAAACTTATTTACGATATGAAACCGGTGATGAAAAGTTTTAAGGATGTCCAGGTAGTGATGATAACCTTTACCGATATTAAGATGGTGAAGGTTTTTAACGAAGATTTTGGCCTATCGGCCTACAAAAACTTTACCCTGGGCACCGAAGGCTATACGTACGCTGTGCAAAAATACTATCAGCTAAAAACCACGCCATACATAGCCATTTATGCCAAAGATGGCCACTTGGTGCAGGCATTTGAGAAAGTGCCGCCAATACCGGAGTTGGTTGCGGCTGTGAAGAAGGTGTAAAGAAATAGACGCTTCATTAACAAACCCTGTCGTTTCGAGGGAAGCGGAGCGACGAGAAATCTTGTTACTCAAGTAAAGCCGATATGCAAAGTGGCGATCTTGCATCAACAACAAGATTTCTCCTCGCTATCGCTCGTTCGAAATGACAAAGCTTTATAAAAAAACAAATCCCCAACTGCAATGCAGCCGGGGATTTTTGTTACTGGGATATCTTAGATAAATTACTCTCCGCCTACATGATCATGCACGCCTTCTTCGCGGAATAGTTTCGCACTGAAGTAGTCGTTGTTCATGCGGGCAATGTTGGTTAGTTTAATTTCTTTAGGGCATTCTGCTTCGCAGGCGCCGGTGTTGGTACAGTTGCCAAAGCCTTCTTCGTCCATTTGGGCAACCATGGCTTGTACCCGGCTGTAACGCTCTGGTTGGCCCTGCGGCAATAAGCCTAACTGGGTAATCTTTGCCGATACGAACAGCATGGCCGATGCATTTTTACATGCTGCAACGCAGGCACCGCAACCAATGCAGGTAGCCGAGTTGAAAGCTTCGTCGGCAACAACCTTAGGAATCAGGATAGCGTTAGCATCCTGGGCACCGCCGGTATTTACCGAAATGAAGCCACCGGCCTGCTGTATCCTGTCGAACGCGGAGCGGTCTGTACCCAAATCCTTGATAACGGGGAAAGCAGCCGAACGCCATGGCTCTATGGTAATGGTTTCGCCATCGTGGAAGGTACGCATATGCAGCTGGCAGGTAGTAATAGCCTGCTTTGGCCCGTGTGGGTGGCCGTTGATATATAGCGAGCACGACCCGCAGATACCTTCGCGGCAATCGTGGTCGAAATAAATTGGCTCTTCTTTCTTTTTAGTAAGGCTTTCGTTCACCACATCCAGCATCTCCAGGAACGACATATCCTCAGAAATACTTTCTGCTTTGTAGGTTACGAATTTACCTGCTGTGTCTGAATTTTTTTGGCGCCATACTTTCAGCGTCAGATTCATGTTTCCGCTCATTGTTGTTAGATTATAGAATCAAGAGCCAAGAATCAAGACGAAAAATCTCTTGTGTCTTGCTTCCTGCTTCCTGCTTCTTCTTTACTTATAACTACGTTGTGATAACTTAACATTTTCGAAGATCAGTTCTTCTTTGTGAAGCACCTCTTCCTCGTTTTCGCCTTTGAACTCCCATGCCGATACGAACGCGAAATTGTCGTCATCCCTCAGCGCTTCGCCTTCCGGCGTTTGCGACTCTAAACGGAAGTGGCCACCGCATGATTCGCGACGCGCTAAAGCATCGGTTACCATCAGTTCGCCCAGCTCGATGAAATCAGCTACGCGGCCGGCTCTTTCAAGAGCAGCGTTTACTTCGTCATTCTCGCCGGTTACGATGGCGTTTTTCCAGAAATCCGCTTTCAAAGCTTTTATCAGGCCTTTTGCATGGGTCAGTCCTTCTTCGGTACGTGCCATTCCGCAATATTCCCACATAATGTGGCCAAGCTCGCGGTGGTATTCAACAACTGTTTTGGTGCCTTTAAGGGCAAGCAGTTTGTTGTTATAGGCAATAACGTCCTGTTTGGTTTTTTCGAAAGCGGGGTGGCTGGTATCAACCTTTTTCGGGCCGATAGTGGCTAAGTAATCCCCTAAAGTGTACGGGATAACAAAGTAACCATCAGATAAACCTTGCATCAATGCCGAAGCACCCAGGCGGTTTGCACCGTGATCGCTAAAGTTACATTCGCCCATAGCGTAAAGGCCCGGTACGTTCGTGCTTAAGTTATAATCAACCCAAAGGCCGCCCATGGTATAGTGTACGGCGGGATAAATGCGCATAGGTTGTTTGTACGGGTTCTCGTCGGTAATTTGATAGTACATATCAAACAGGTTACCGTATTTGGCACGCACGGTATCTTCGCCAAGGCGTTGTATCGCTTCCGCAAAATCAAGGTAAACGGCTAAGCCGGTTGTACCAACGCCACGGCCCTCATCGCTCATTTCTTTCGCGTTACGCGACGCAACGTCGCGCGGAACCAGGTTACCGAATGATGGGTATTTACGTTCGAGGAAGTAATCTCTTTCATCCTCTTTTACCTGCGAAGCTGTAATTTCTTTTGTTTGTAGTTTCTTAGCAACCTCAACCGTTTTAGGTGCCCAAACACGACCATCGTTACGTAAGGACTCCGACATCAGCGTAAGCTTGCTCTGGTGGTCGCCGGTTACGGGGATACAGGTTGGGTGGATTTGGGTATAGCAAGGGTTGGCAAAAAAAGCACCGCGTTTGTGTGCGCGCCATGCTGCTGTTACGTTAGAGCCGATTGCGTTTGTAGACAGGTAGAATACGTTACCGTAACCACCGGTGGCCAATAATACCGCATGGCCTGCGTGTGTTTCAATCTCGCCGGTCTTTAGGTTACGGGTAACAATACCTTTAGCCTGGCCATCAACCAAAACAACATCCAACATTTCGGTGCGGGTGTACATTTTTACCTTGCCTAAATGTATCTGGCGGTTTAGGGCCGAATAAGCACCTAACAACAACTGCTGCCCTGTTTGGCCGCGTGCGTAAAAAGTACGTGATACCTGCGACCCACCGAACGAACGGTTATCCAACAAGCCACCGTATTCGCGGGCAAAGGGTACGCCCTGTGCAACGCACTGGTCGATAATATTTACCGATACCTCTGCAAGGCGGTAAACGTTGCCTTCGCGGGCGCGGTAGTCACCACCTTTAATGGTATCGTAAAACAAACGGTAAACGCTGTCGCCGTCGTTCTGATAGTTTTTTGCTGCGTTGATACCGCCCTGTGCCGCAATAGAGTGCGCACGGCGCGGGCTATCCTGGAAACAAAACGACTTAACGTTGTAACCAAGCTCGGCCAACGATGCCGCCGCCGATGCGCCTGCCAAACCGGTACCTACGATAATGATATCGTATTTACGCTTGTTAGCGGGGTTAACCAGCTTTAAGTTAAATTTATGCTTGCTCCATTTTTCGGCCAGCGGCCCCTGCGGAATTTTAGCATCTAAACCCATATTCTTATTTGAGATTAAAGAGACAAGAATCAAGAACCAGGATAAATGGCTGCGATTCTTTTCTCTGCCTTGTGCGTTTATTAATGTCTTGAATCTTGATTCTTACCTCTTGATTCTCTTTTACTATTTTGATAGACTCTGGAAATAATACACAACCGGCATCAGCGCAAACCCTAAGGGGATAATAACGCCGAAGAACCAGGTGCCGAAGAAATAAACTATCGGCTGGTACTTTTTATGCACCCACCCCAGGGTTTGGAAAGCACTTTGGAAACCATGTAACAGGTGGAACGCTACTGCCACCATTGCAATTACGTAGAATGCTACATAGATGGGGTTGCTGAAGCTGGTTTCTACTCGTGCGTGGATATCTTTCACCCTTACGATTTCTACATTGCCTTCGGTAGAGATAGACCTTTCGAAGCCTGGTTGGGCATCATATGGCGTAACCGTTGTAACGTTTGTTGCCAGATCAGTTTTGTACTCTTTAAACTTAAGTACGTCCTGGTATTTGTAACTGTACCAAAAATCGCTCATGTGTATTACGATGAACAGCAACAGGATTGAACCCAGCAGCCCCATGTTTTTTGACGACCATGATGCTTTGCTCTTAGGCTGCACCGCATAACCCACCGGGCGTGCCTTACGGTTTTTTAAGGTGAGCACTAGTGCATATACGGCATGCACTACTATGCTGATGTACAGGATGTAGGCGATAACCTCTATCGGTGGAAAATGTGTTAAGAAATTTGCGTAGCTGTTAAATGCAAAGCCCTGGTCGTTTTTAAATAACAATAAGTTACCGCCAAGGTGAACAATTAAAAAAGTACACAAAAACAAGCCAGTTAAAGCCATAATCAGCTTCTTTCCCAGTGATGAGTTAAAGGTTTGTTTGAATTCGCTCATTATTGATTCAGATTTATTTAGGCAAAAGTATTTATTAAAAGCCAAAACATATAAATGGTTTCGGCTTTATAAAGCATAATCCATTATTTAGAAACAATCTAAAAGATTTCTGACGGAAAAGCTTTTATTAAGTGCGAGGTAGCGCGACAATGATTAGTGTTCGGCTTCGTTTTCGGTATTGTCGGCACGGAATAAATCTTTATAAAAGGGATGGCTTTTGTGCTTAGGGTTAAGCCATAGCAAGTTGCCTGCGTCAAATATCGCTACTCGTGAACGTTTCGTGCCGGAGTTGTCGAAAAGGTAAACCTTATGAAAAAGGGCTATATTTTTAATAAGGTTAGCCTTGCTTTTATCGTATCGCCTTAGTTGGTCGGAGAGTTCGACGGAATGCCCCATGTTATGTTCTCTTTCTTCAACCCTCACGATATTATCAATAACGGATTGGAGAGCAACATAATACATAGTTACTTCATAACCATTTTCTCTGGCAGCTAAAGCGGTATTAATTTCGGAATTGCCTGAAAAAGTCGTTTCAAAAGCGAAGTCGGCATTTGATGATAGCGCCGTGCTTCTACGCTCCAAAGCCGATTTTGCCGCTTTTACGTGAAAAGTGTAGCTTCCGTGCTCGTTTAGTGCAATTTCATCTGGGTTGATGACTGCAGTTTTAATACGCCCGCGTTTTATCAGGTGCGCCGTTAAAGTTGTTTTCCCGGAGCCGTTTGGCCCACCAACTATAACTAAAGCAGGCATTATAATGCGTTTAAAGGCCTGATAGTTTCTTCGAGCAAGCGGAGGTCAGTAGTAAGGTGCTTGCGAACGATGAATTTTGCGCCGCTGGTGTATTCTTTAACAAAAAGCTCTCCTTCTAATGTTTCAGGATATTGTTCGTCGCGATAGAAAATAGGGATACCTGCTTTTAGCATGGCTTCGGCGCCTAGTCCAGCGTCTTCGTCAATACCCTTTTCTATGGGGTCGTCTTTGTATATCTCTTCCAAAGTAACCATACGCTAATATACTAAAATTTCAACAACGTATCCATGCATTCTTCCAGCCGGGCTTTGGCCATGAACTGGTCCTCGAGCGCTTTGTTCATGGGTATGGCGGTATCCAGACTGGCGCAGCGCATTACCGGCGCATCAAGGTATTTGAAGCAATGCTCGCCAATATAGGCCGCTAGCTCCCCGCCGAAACCACTGGTGAGGGTGTCTTCGTGCAGGATCAGCACTTTGGAGGTTTTTTTTACGGTTTTTATTACAGCGTCCTTATCCCAGGGTTGCAGGCTGCGCAGGTCCAGTATCTCAATGGAATGTTCAGGGTGTTTCTCGGCATATTCTATGGCCCAGTGTACGCCCATGCCGTAAGTGATGATGCTGGCGCGGGTACCCGGCCGCACGATGTTGGCCTTGCCTATCTCTACGTAATAATCATCATCGGGTACGTTGCCGTTTATGCTGCGGTACAGGGCCTTATGCTCAAAGTACATCACCGGGTTAGGGTCGGCAATGGCGGCCATCAGCAGGCCCTTGGCATCGTCGGGGAAGGCGGGGTAAACAACTTTCAGTCCGGGCGTTTTGGTGAACCAGGCCTCGTTGCTTTGCGAATGGAACGGCCCCGCGCCCGTGCCGCCGCCCGTAGGCATACGTATCACAACATCTATAGGCTGCCCCCAGCGGTAATAGGTTTTGGCCAGGTTGTTTATCACCTGGTTAAATCCGCAGCTCACGAAATCGGCAAACTGCATCTCTACTATAGCCTTATAGCCATTGAGCGATAGGCCCATGGCCGTACCCACGATGCCCGATTCGCAAATAGGCGTGTTGCGCACGCGTTCCTTGCCAAATTCTTCTACAAAGCCTTGCGTAATCTTGAATGCGCCTCCATATTCGGCAATATCCTGCCCCATTATGATAAGGTTGGCATGGCGGCGCATGGCCTGTCGCATCCCATCGCTTATGGCATCAATGTAACGTTTGTTCGATAACACCTCGTAGGGCGGGTGTTTGGGCATGCTGTATAGCCGGTACATGCTATCCACCTCGGTTTGTACGTGGGGGATGATATCCGGCTCGTTGAATACTTTCTCTATCTCGGCATCTATCAGTTTGGTAAACTCGTTGCGCAGATAAGGCACCCAATCGGGCCGTAGCACCTGCTCCTGCAATAAGTATTTTTCGAAAGTCTCCAGCGGGTCCTTCTTTTGCCATTGCTCAAAAAGTTCGGGTGGTACGTATTTGGTGCCAGATGCTTCCTCGTGGCCGCGCATACGGAAGGTAATGCACTCCAACAGTACAGGGCGGGGCCTTTCGCGCATGCTTTTGGCAAGCTCGTTTACGGTATGGTAAACCTCCAGCACGTTATTGCCATCTATCTTGCGGCCTTCTATGCCGTAGCCAATGGCCCTGTCTGCAAGCGATTCGCATTTGTATTGCTCGTTTACTGGGGTTGATAGGCCGTAGCCGTTGTTCTCTATCAAAAATATAACGGGCAGATCCCAAACGGCGGCTATGTTGAGCGCTTCGTGGAAATCGCCCTCGCTGGTGGCTCCTTCGCCGGTATAAACCAGGGTTACTTTTTTGCGCGCGCTCAGCTTATCGGCCAAAGCAATACCATCGGCCAGGGCCAGCTGCGGGCCAAGGTGCGATATCATGCCGATAATCTTATATTCCTGAGTGCCGAAGTGGAAAGAGCGGTCGCGACCGCGGGTAAAGCCGGATAGCTTGCCTTGCCATTGGGCCATCAGCCGCGAAACAGGGATGTTGCGTGCCGTAAATACGCCCAGGTTGCGGTGCATGGGCAAAATATACTCGTCGGCATCCATAGCCAGGGTACTGCCTACGGCAATAGCCTCCTGGCCAATGCCGGAGAACCATTTACCTATACGGCCCTGCCGCAGCAACACCAGCATTTTCTCCTCGACCAACCGCGGCAATAATAATTTCTTGTAGAACGTTATTAAACCGTCATTATCGATATTTTTACGATCGAAAATCATCCCCGTAAAGCTAAGAAGTTTTTAAAACTTTGTATGTTTACATCATCCATCTTTTTGCTATGAAGCACTTGTACGTTATTTTATTTGTTCTGTTTGCTGTTTTAGGGCTAAGTGCCTTTGCACCAGATGGCTTTTTATTGCCCGAAAGTTTTTACCTGCACAAAGGCGACAAACTAAATGTGCACCTGCTCACCGGCGATAACCTGATGCAAGAGGGAGAAGAGCGGTTCAACGCGAAAAGGACAAGCAAATTCAATATTTACGAAGGCTCTAAATTAACCGACCTGCTTAAGGTTGCTAAGGATAGTGCCGCCCCTGTGTTAAGTTACCCCATCAACAACGCCGGGCTGGTAATGGTGGAGCTGAATACCAAAGACGATATCATCGAACTACCGCACGAAGATTTTGTGGCCTACCTTACCAAGCAGGGCTACGATAACCTGGCCGATAAAATAAAAGACGATACCCGCCTTAACCTGGTAGAAAAATACCGTTACTATTTAAAAACCCTTGTAAGCGTAGATGGCGGCGGCGGCAACGCATACAGCAAGGTGCTGGGCAACGACCTCGAGATTGTGCTTAAACAGAACCCTTACAAAAAAAGCTATGGCGACGATATTACCGCCGTTGTTTATTTTATGGGTAAACCGCTTAAAAACAGCAATGTGCTGTTGTATATAAAAACAGCATCGGGCAATGTACACCCACAATTGCTAGCCTCGGATGCTAACGGACAGGTGTTTTTTAGCCCCAGCCGGGATGGCATTTACATGCTGCGCTGCGTACACATAGAGCCATCTAAAAACAACGATGCCGATTTCGAAACATGGTTTGCCACCTACTCTTTCGCCTTCAGCAACCAGGACGAACTACCGAACACGTATAGAGAGTTTGGATTTGGGAATAAACACTAATCAGTTTGCAGTGGGCGGTTTGCGGCGCTATTAACCGCAAAGAACACAGAGAAAAAACGCAAAGAGCGCAAAGTGAAAACTTGCGCCCTTTGTTATATAAGGTGATATTATCCGATTCTTGAAGTTTCAGCCTTAGCTTCTTAATTGTCAAACAAAAGCTTTGTGCCTCTTTGCGAAAACTTTGCGCCCTTTGCGGTTAAAGAGATAACGCAAATCACCGCCCAATGCTAAAGCATCTTCAGCATTTCCATATCGAACTTCGGACTTAAAGCATAATGCAGTTGTATAAGGCCGCTGCTATAAACCTGCTGCCCAATAAACTGCAGGTTTAACCTGTCGCTCAAATTTTGGAACAGTGGCTTGCCCGCGCCTAAAATAATGGGGTGTATGGATAACTGTAGTTCGGTTACCCAACGTTTGGCGATGAATGCCGAAAGAAGGCTTGCGCCCCCGAACAGCCAGATGCTTTTGCCTGCCTCGTTCAATATACTTTCAACCCCATGTTCGAAGTTTGCCGTGTTGATAACGGTTATGTCTTCATCTTCCTCGGGCACCAACGTATCCGAGAAAACATACAGCTTTTTACCCGGAAACATGCTTGGGTTGGCACGTATTAATTCATAGCTTTTGCGGCCGATAAATATAGCGTCGATGCTCTCGAAAAAGGCAGTAAGGCCGTAGTCCTGGTCGTCCATGCACCAATCGTATTCACCGTTTGGCCCTTCTATAAGCCCATCGAGACTTACCGCAACATTCAGTATAACTTTACGCATTAGTCTTCTTCGTGTTGTTCGGGCTTTCCGCGTTCCGCCCATTGTTTGCTGAATGATTTTTCGGCCACCTCGGGCATCTCCTTATACTGTCCCCACGATTTTTTGAAGAACAGCCTCAGCAGGTAATTCTTCATTTTGCCACCAAAAAAGTCCATCGACTTGCGTTTCAGCATGCCTTTTTTCCACCCGGCCCAGCCCCATCTTTCTTTTTTGGTTACCAGATTCTCGTTTACGGCATCGCGGCGGTTAAGCAGCAGCATTTTATGGATATCTATTTTTACCGGGCAAACGCTGGTGCAGGCTCCGCAAAGGCTGCTGGCATAGCTAAGGTGCTTAAAATCTTCCATCCCGCGCATGTGCGGCGTTATCACCGAGCCTATGGGGCCGGTGTAAGCGGTTTCGTATGTGTGGCCACCTATATTTTTATAGATAGGGCAAACATTGAGGCAGGCCCCGCAGCGTATGCAGTAGAGACCCTGGCGCTGCTCTTTTTGGGCAAGCAGGTTGGTGCGGCCGTTATCAAGCAATATTACGTACATCTCGTTCGGGCCGTCGGTTTCGCCGGGTTGGCGCGGGCCGCTGAGCAAGGTGTTGTAAACGGTTAGGTTTTGCCCCGTTCCGTGCGTAGCAAGCATAGGCAAGAACAGATCGAGGTCGGCAATGGAGGGGATTATCTTCTCTATACCTACTATGCTGATCTGTATTTTGGGGAATGTGGTGGTAAGCCGCGCGTTCCCCTCGTTCTCGCTAATGGAGATGCTGCCGGTATCGGCAATGAGGAAATTAGCGCCGGTGATGCCCACATCTGCCCGCAGGTATTTTTCGCGAAGCAGCTCACGCGCTTTTTGGGTAAGCTGCTCTGGTGTGGCATCTATCGGTGTACCGAACCGATTGTGGAACAGCCGGGCAATATCCTCCTTTGAAAGGTGCATGGCCGGGGTAACGATATGGTATGGCCGCTGGCCCAGCAACTGTACGATGTATTCGCCCAGGTCGCTCTCTACCGATTCGATGTCGTTACTCTCCAGGAACTCGTTGAGGTGTATCTCTTCAGTGGCCATCGATTTTGATTTGATGACCGTTTTGGCGTTTGCCTTAGTAATGATGTTGAGTATCTCGCGCTGGGCCTCTTCGGCATCGTTGGCCCAAATGACTTTGCCGCCACGTTTCTGGAAATTGGCTTCGAACTCCGGCAGGAATTTATCCAGGTTTTCCATCACCTTCCATTTGATGGCGTGGCCCTTCTTTTTAGAATTGTCGAGGTTGATCATCCGCGAGAGGCCACGGGCAACTGATGCATCGTACTTGCCTATGTTATGGTTGATGATGCGCCGATGGTCCGTGTCGAACACTTTCTGTTCGGCCGCCTCTAAAAATTCCGCTGCGATGTTTCCCATTTATGCGAAATTAAGCAAACGCGGGCAAGAATGTTTTATGATGGTTAAATTATTTGCTTTGCAAACGGTCTGCATCAATTTGAGTGAACACGAATTTTCTCTAATTGAACCGAATTTCACTAATTTTTAGCTTCGATATAAAGTGAAGTATGGTTAGTGTTAATTTGTCTTAATTCGTGAAATTCGTGTTAACTCAAATCTTGCCGTAACATTTTTTAATCTCTGTGGACTCTGTTTTAAATCAATCTTTAACGAAACAGTCTGCATCAATTTGAGTGAACACGAATTTTCTCTAATTGAACCGAATTTCACTAATTTTTAGCTTCGATATAAAATGAAGTATGGTTAGTGTTAATTTGTCTTAATTCGTGAAATTCGTGTTAACTCAATTCTTGTCATAACATTTTTTAATCTCTGCGGACGCTGTGACTTCTCTGTTAACCCTGTGTTAAATCAATCTTTAAGGATTATGCCCACCCTCTTTTTATTCGCAAGCAGATAATATTCTACCCCATATACCGTATTTGCTTTAAATGAAAACCAGGCTACCTATCCTTATTATTTCGGCTATGCTGGCATCCTGCACCAGCGGCATCTACGTTAATAAAGCATATTTATCGCAACACAATATCGACAGCATGACGCTGGCTGTTTTGCCGGCCGATGTTTACTACAGCGGCAAACAGCCCCGGCAGGATGATTGGTACGCCCAGGAACAAACCGCAAGCCATGAATTGCAAGCAGAAGTGCAGCAGGCTCTGCTTGATTGTAAATACACCCATGGCCGCCGCAACCAGCAATACACGGTTGTACTGATAGACGCGGATACGGTTAATAAACGCTTACTGACTAAAATGGCTGATTTGCGTACCGCATGGACCATGCCCGCCGATAGCGTTGGCCGTATGATTGGTGCAGATATGGTGATAAAAGTGCGGATGGATAGGGAGCGCTACATGTCTGACAAGGCGGCGAATTGGGGCAACGCCGGCCTTTTTGTTTTGAATGTGCTAACATCGCCCCGAAATGAACCGTACGTTCCGCTGTTTGGTTATGTAAAGGCAGCCGATTTCGATTACGAAATCAATCTTATTGCCACGGCCACGGGCGATACCATATCAAGTTATAGGCTCAACCCGCCAAACCGGGGCGAAATAACACGGGCTAATAAATGGATGGCGGCAAAATCGGTAGTGTTTGCGGGCAATTGATTACTCCATATAAACATCCAGCAGGCCATCGGGCAGGTCAACCGTCACGATGTTCTTCACCCGGTCAATTCCCAGGATGATGCTCTCGTTAAGCGGGAAAAGCACTTCGTTGTTTTTATACGTAACGGCAGCTATCAGTTGCTGGGGGAATTCGTGGATATCGGTAATCTCGCCCAGTTCTCCCTCGTTAATGTCTACGGCTATGAAGCCTTTCAGGTCCTTTAAGCCGAAATCTTCTTTCCGCTTTTTGGGCTTGGCTTTGTTGGGCAGGTAAATATCTTTACGCACCAGGGCACTGGCTTTTTCGATGGTGTCGATATCCTCCAGGTACAGGTATGCGCTGTTTTTTTGATTGTGCTTTATCGATTCTACGAAAAAAGGCACTAGTTTGCCGGCGATATCCAAAAACATCGAGGTGATGTTGATATTCTCCACACCGTCGTAATCCATATACAGCTGCATCTCGCCCTTAAGTCCCTTGGTTTTAAGCACCGTGCCTATCCGGAAATAACCTTCTATGTCCATCTGATGAATTTGTTGTTAAATAACAATGGCGAAGAACCGTTCGGTTGCTTCGCCATCATGTCAGAACCAAGAAGTAAAGAATCAGGAATCAAGATAGTTTTCTTGTCTCTTGCTTCTTGTTGTCTTGTTTCTATTAAAGTATTATTCAGCGCTTTCTGCTTCAGCATCAGCAGCCGGGGCTTCTTCTGCTACTTCTTCGGCAACTGGTGCGTTTTTGGCAGCAATAGCAGCGGCTTTATCTTCCTTCTTCTTAGCTTCAGCAATTAAAGCAAGTTTACGTGCTTCGTCTTTTGCAGAAACCAGGCCGGTTTTCTTGCCGGTGATTTTACCGTCTTTTTGTTCTTGCCACTCAGCAAATTTAGCATCTGCCTGTTCTTCGGTCAATGCGCCTTTTTTAACGCCGCCCTGTAAGTGTTTTTTGTATAATACGCCTTTATAAGACAGTATTGCACGGCAGGTGTCTGTTGGCTGTGCGCCATTGTTTACCCACTCAAGGGTTTTGTCGAAATTGATGTCGATAGTAGCGGGGTTGGTGTTAGGGTTGTATGAACCTACACGCTCAATGAAACGGCCGTCGCGTGGTGCGCGGGCGTCTGCTACTACGATGTAGTAAAAAGGTTTGCCTTTTTTACCGTGTCTTTGCAGTCTGATCTTAGTTGCCATCTTTTAATTTTATGTATTCAACATTGTCCCCGGAGTTCTTTCTGCGGGGATGCAAAGGTATGTATTTATTTTATAAATTAAAAGGCTTATTATTAAATGGATATAATTGCGCGTGTGATTTTATTTGGGTAATAAAACACCTATTGACGCATAATTTGTTATAACTTTATCCATCAACCTGATGATGCCTTATGCAAGCAAGCATTTTGCCGCTAATAAGAGAGTGCATTATAGCATTTAACCTGGGTCTGCAACAGTATATCACTATTGGGCCATGCATAGGTATGCTTGCAGGCCAGCCGCAGGGAACCGCCCCAACCAAGGTAGATTTCTGGATCCCGATTATCCATCCCGACGATACAGAGCGGGTTGGCAATGAATACAACAGCCTTACCATTGGCAATACCCTCGAAACCAGTTACCGCATATTACCTGCCGATGGCAGCGAACTAAGGCACATTACCGAGCGGCGCAGCATCTATACCGATGCGCTCACCGGGCACCCGGTACTGCTTTGTACGTTGAACGAGGTGACCAGCCAGGCACCCCCAGCAGGCGACGATAAAGCCGATGCGCTTAAACGCGAGCAATTCCTGTTATCGCTTATTAATTCGCAAACTAATTTTTTGGTGCGGTTGGATAAGACAGGCCGCTTCACATTTGTTAACAAACGTTACTGCGAGGTTTTTGGTTACGCGGCAGAAGAGCTGGAGGGGCAGCATTTTGCCATAAACACCCTGCCCGAAGATCTGGAACGCTGCCAGGCCGCCTTTATAGAGTGCCTGGCCAACCCCGGCAAAATAATACCCCTGATGCGCGAGAAGCTGGATAAAGCCGGCAAACGCCACCCATCCGAATGGGAGTTTATATCCATCGTGAACAAGAGCGGCGAGGTGAGCGAGATACAGGGCGTGGGGCAGGATATCAGCTTCCGGTGCGAAACCGAGAACCGCGTAAGGTATGCGAACGAAAAGCTGGATAATTTTATCGAAAGCATTACCGATTCGTTTGTGATACTGGATAACGACTGGCGTTTCATCAAAGTAAACGGCGCCTTCCTCAAAACATTCAAGCGCACGGAATGCGACGTGATAGGCAAAACCGTATGGGACGTTTTCCCTACCGTCCTAAACATGGAAATTGCCAAAAAACTGCGCAACGCTGCAGAAACCAAACAGAGCATACAGTTTACCGAGTTTTTGCCCATAACCAGGCTTTGGTTCCGTAACACCTTATACCCATCGGCAGAGGGTATAACCATTTTCATGAAAGATATTACCGGGCAAAAAATGGCCGAGGAGGAGCTTAACCGCACGCGCATCAACCTCGAATCGCTGATCAATAACACCGAGGATATGGTGTGGTCTATAGATGTTGCCGGGCGGTATATCTACACCAATACGCCTTATAAAAATGCGGTTCTTAAAGAAGCGGGCGTAATGCCTGCCGATGGCCAGGAGGCGATAGTTTTCGGCCCGGATGCCGCCCGCCAGGCCTGGACGGAGTACTACCGCCGCTCGCTCGCCGGCGAAAGCTTTTCCATCGTATATGAGAATACGCACTCGGTGCCGGGGGAACTACAGTATCACGAGGTAAGCTTCAACTGCTTGATTAACCAGGCAGGCGAAATTATAGGCACGGGCTGCTTTGCCAGGGATATTACCGCGCGCCTGCAAACCGAAAACGAAATCATCGCCCAGAACGAGTGCCTGCGCAATATCGCATCCTTAAGCTCGCACGAGTTGCGCCGCCCCGTGGCCAGCATGCTGGGCCTGATCAACGTGATCGATTTCGAAGATTTTGCCAACCCCGAAAATAAGGAAGTCATAGATTTGCTACTGGTGGTAGGCAACGAGATAGACGAGGTAATACGCGCCATAGTTGATAGCACCTTTACAGGCTTGCTGCCGAACGAGCCTAAAGAAGAGGGCGGGCCCGATCAATATTAATTAACCGTCATCCTGAACTTGTTTCAGGACCCCATCATAAAAGTAGCCAAATGCTTAGCCACCTTGTGTGCCTGCGACCTGCCGTGTGAGGTGTTGAAACAAGTTCCATTAGACTTGCAAAGAAATTAATTAACAGATTGTTGTTGATAATTTTGGCATGTTAAAATGTGGAGAAGATAGCCGGTAGGAAATAGTCACGAGTTCTAGCCTTCGAGGCTCTATGTTGATCTAATGCCCTGGCT